>CALMWO010000432.1 GCA_937873805.1 uncultured Hyphomonadaceae bacterium | reverse complement strand
TGCCCGCCGCCGAACGCGAGGAATGCACCGAGACCTGCTGCGGAGAGCAGGAGGGCGCCAATGAGGATCTGCTGAGGTTTCATGTGGGCTGGCTCGTCACAAGTCCGGGCAGCACGTTATCGAGATGCTGCTGCATGAGGCTGGGAATGTCGAAAGGCTTCGCCCCGACGGGGACAAACGTCTCGCGAAAGATGACTGCCGCGAGCAGCGGGCCGGCAATCGACAGGGCATGCTGCCGTGGATCGCCTAGGCGGACTTCACCGCGTTCCTGCGCTCGCGTGATGGCACCGGTAAGTATGCCGAGGCCCTTGGCGATGACGTCGTCGTGCCAGACGCGGGCGATCTCCGGGAAATTGCCGGACTCGCCAATCACCATCTTGATGACCTTGCCCATGCCCGACTGGCTCGCGATCTCCGCGACGCGCGGGGCCAGCATGCGGATGAGCTGATCGAACGGCCCGGGGAAGGCCAGCACGAACGTCTCGATCGCGCCGATGTTCGGGGCGATAGCGTCCTTCACGACAGCTTCGAAGATGTCCTGCTTGGTCTCGAAATAGAGGTAGAGGGCGCCCTTCGAGACCCCGGCGCGTTTGGCGATTTCATCGAGCCGCGCTGCCGCGAAGCCTTTCTCGGAGAAAACCTCGTAAGCTGCCTGGACGATTTCGGACGGTCTGGCATCGGCGCGTCGCCGCCATTTGGGGGAGGAAGGGGAGGATTCTTCTGCCATGACAGAGTTTTATATATAACTGACCGGTCATTTATATATAAGCGAATTTGGCGCAGAGTCGAGGGGGTTGCAGGACTATTTGCTGGAATTCCCGGGCGGGCAGGCCTTCACCTTAGGAACTCTCGGGAAACCAATAGCTCGTAAATTTTCCGGGCAGTTACGTTCACGGACGGGCAAAAGGCGGGATGACGTCAACCAAACTTCTGGAAACGCCAGCGGTCGCCCAGGCGGTTGTCGGCTCGATGCCGTGCTGCATTGTGGATGCGCGCGACCGCATTACAGAAGTGAATGATGCGTTCGCAACGCGCCTGAACCGCGCGGCAGCGCACCTCGTCGGCGTCGAAATCCTTGAGCTGATGCGCAGCCTTTCCGTAGATGAATCGCGCTCGACGGGCGCCAACTGCTTCCATCTGCGCGAAGCGAACAAGGACAGCTGGATCAGGCTTGATCGCATGCCGGGCATGCCCGGGCGGGAGATCGTGCGGCTCGTCGATGTATCGGCCGAGTGGATGATTCTCACCTCGGTGGCGACTGCGCGTACGGTACGCGACACGCTGATGAGCGACGCCGAGATTGGCACATGGCGTTACGATCCTGACGTCAGCGCTTACTATTTTTCCGTCCCGATCTCGCTTGGCTACGGCACTAATGAAGCGGTGCCGCTGGATGTGCTTACGCGCGCCCAACATCCTGACGATATGGCGAAAGATCACGCGATTCGCGAAAGGATCACCACGCACGGTGGCTTCGCTGACGGCGAGATGCGCTATCGCGATGGCAATGGTGGATGGACGACGTTACGCGTCCATTATCGCGCTGGTCGCAAGTTGCCATCTGGCAAGTTCGAGATGTTCGGCGTCAGCCAGAATGTTACCGAACTCGCGCGAGCACGCGACGAGGCTGACCTGGTGACAAGCAGGCTGGAGTTGGCGATGGCCGCCGCCAATGCCGGCGTTTACGAGATTGATCTCAAGACCGGCGATCGGTGGTCTTCGGAACAGTTCAAGCAGATCGCCGGGGAAGAGGCGCTTGAGCGCCAGGTTCTGAACCCGTTTGGAATCTATATGGACGACGAGCAGCCTGCGGTGCGAGCGAGCTGGGATCGTTGTCTAACGTCTGGGGCAGTCGAAAGTCTCGACACGCGCATCTATCGACCGGACGGCGAAGGCCGCTGGATGCGGCTGTTCACGCGCGTTCACCGCAACGAGGCAGGCCAGCACACGCGCGCGGTCGGCTTGATGCTCGATATTCACGAGCAGAAACAACAAGAGCTGGCGCTGGTCGAGGCGAAGCTGCAGGCGGAAGCGGCGACCGTTGCGAAGTCAAACTTCCTCGCCTCGGTGAGCCACGAAATCCGCACGCCGCTCAACGGCATTCTCGGTATGGCGCAGGTGCTGCAGGATGAACCGCTGACCGAGGGGCAAAAGGAGCGCGTCAATGTCATCTCGGAGTCTGGCCAGACCCTGATGGCGCTGCTCAATGATGTTCTCGACATATCCAAAATCGAGGCTGGCAAGCTGGAGATCGCTCTGATCGATGGCGACCTTGCGATGACGCTGGAGCGGATACGCAAGCTCTTTCTCAGCGGGGCCGAGGAGCGCGGGATCGATATCCGGCTGGAAGTCGACGAAAACCTGCCGCCCGTGTTGCGCTACGATCCGATACGCGTGCGCCAGTGCTTCTCCAACCTTCTGTCCAACGCCATCAAGTTCACCGAGCAGGGCGGTGTTACGGCGCGGCTTGGCGCGGAACAGCTTTCGGACGGACGGTGGCTTGCCCGGGTTTCGGTCAGCGATACCGGCATCGGCATGGACACGGAAACCATGGCGCGGCTGTTCGGCGCCTTCACACAGGCAGATGCCTCGATCACGCGCCGGTTTGGCGGTTCGGGGCTCGGACTTGCAATCGCGCGCCAGCTTGCGCGGTTGATGGGCGGCGACGTCACGGTCGAAAGCAAGCTCGGCGAAGGCTCCACCTTCCATCTCACCTTCATGGCAGAGCCGGGCGTGAAGTCTCGGATAGAGCCTGATGGGGCTGCCGAAGCTGCGCCGGAGGACAACACGTTGCGGTCGGTGATGAATGCCCGGGTGCTGCTCGTCGATGACAACGCCGTCAACCGCCACGTCGTGCGACTGTTCACGGCACAACTTGCCCCGCACATTGTCGAAGCGGTGAATGGTGAAGAGGCGCTGGCGCGCCTTCACGAGCAGCCGTTCGATCTCGTTCTGCTCGATGTCCACATGCCGGTGATGGATGGCAGGGAAGCGATCAAGCGCATTCGCGCCAGCGATCAGCCGTGGAAGGACATTCCTGTGATCGCGCTGACCGCTGACGCCATGAGTGGCGACAAGGAGCGCTACATGGCGCTTGGCATGAGCGACTACATTTCCAAGCCGATCGACGCGCGCGAACTGGCGACAAAGTATGTCGGTCTGTTGCGGGGCAGGCGACTGATCGCGAATGAGGCAGCCTGATCCTCTCTCCGTGATGTGAGCCCCGCTGTCGCGGCGTCATGCTTTCCGCGCACGTGATGCGGGCGTATGCGTTTCCTGTTGCCGGACGGGCCGAGATGTTCGCCGCACACGAGGAGGAAGCCATGAAGAGAATAGCAGCTGTATGTGCGCTCGCTGTGGTCATGAGTGCGCCAGCCTTCGCACAGGGTTATGCGCCACCGCGCACGCCGGACGGAAAACCTGACCTGCAGGGCGTCTGGTCGAACCAGTCGCTGACAAATCTCGGCCGGACACCAAACATGAAGCTAACGGTAACGCCGGATGAGGCGACCGATCTGCTCAAGAACAATCCGTGGATACTGCTTGCGCAGAGCGAAGAGGGCGCGTCCAATCTTCAGGATGGCTTGCTCGACGACAAGAACAGTGACCGCGGCTACAACACGTTCTGGATTGATCCGGGTGTGAGCTTCGCGACCGTGAAGGGCGAACTGCGTACGTCCTGGTTGATCGAGCCCGCCGATGGCCGCGTGCCGGTGTCGCCTGCGGGGCAGAAGGCGCGCGTCGATGCCGGCGCAAAGAAGCGTGCGACGATGTATGAAGGGCCTGAGACGCTGCCCATCGCAGAGCGCTGCCTGATCGGCTTCACCGGCGCAGGCGGGCCGGGGATGCTGAACACGATTTACAATAACAATTATCAGATCGTGCAGACTAGGGACGCCGTCATGATCCTCGTCGAGATGGTGCATGATGCGCGCATCATTCCGATTGCGGCGAGCAAGGCTGAGGCGAGGCATCGGCCGGCGGTAATCAAGCCGTGGCTGGGGGATTCGGTTGGCTGGTGGGAGGGGGACACGCTGGTGGTGGAGACCGTCAACGTAAACTCCGAGCAGGCCGCTCAGGGTCAGGTGATTCTGTCGGATCAGGGCAAGCTGACGGAACGATTCAGTCGTGCGTCGGACGGGCAGATATTATATGAGTTCGCCGTGGAGGATCCGGTCTACTACACGCAGACTTGGCGCGCGGAGATGAGTCTGAACAAGCGCGAAGAGAGCGTCTACGAATACGCCTGCCACGAAGGGAACTACGCGATGGAGGGCATTTTGGGCGGCGCGCGTATCCTTGAAACGCAAGGTCGCGAAAACAAGCAGGGGCCCGGAATATTCGGGCCGAATGCTCCGCCGCCGAAGCCGCGGGCCGGGCAATAGATGACGAACGTTTTCATCACGGACCTCAAGGGTTTCGCCAATCCGGTGATCGCCGCGCGCCTGCTGAAAGCCGGCGCGCGGATAGTCGGATGTGATCCAGCGATCGTCAGGGATGGCGATGAGCAGGGCGTCGAGGTGCTGGCGTGGGCGTCGCCTGCGGAGCTGGTCGCGCGGGCAACTGAGCGATTTGGCGGCGCGCTGGATGCGATCGTTATTTCGCCTGCGATGCCGGCGCCGCGCACGAAGGTCGAAGACCTCGGGATCGAGGAACTGATGCCCTATTTCCAGCGACTGGCGGCAGAGTCGATTGCGTTTGCAGGCGCCGCTGTAAAAGCGATGCGGCCGAGGAAGGCTGGGCGGGTCGTGTTCGGATCTTCGTCTGGTCCGATCGGCGGGATACCAGGATTTTCAGCCTATGCAGCAGCGCGCGCGGCGGTGAATGGCGTGGTGCGCACGCTGGCGCTGGAGGTGGCGGGTGACGGCATTTCCGTCAACGCCGTTGCGGCGAACTACATCCAGACAGAAACCTATTACCCCAAGGCGTTGCTCGAAGACCCTGTGAAGGGGGCGAAGCTGCTGGCGCGTGTGCCTATGGGCAGGCTGGGCGCAGCGGAGGAAGTCGCTGCGGTTGTCGAACTGCTGGCGCTTGGCCAAAGCGGGTTCGTGTCGGGACAGGTGATCCCGATTTCCGGCGCGTGGTGCTGATGGCTGCTATTTGAAGCGTTCGGCGAAGAAGGCGATGACGCGGTTGGCGGACGCTTCGCGTTGGTCGCGTGTGTCGCCAAAGGACTCGCCGAGCTTGCCTTCGAGCAGCAGCGTGGCGAGGCCGTGAGCGATCGACCATGACGCGATCACGGGCGTCAGGTCGGGGTTCGCTTTGTCAGACATGTGGCCCTGGGCGCCGAGTATTTCGACCGGAAGGTTGAAGCACCGTTCCGCCTTCGCCTTGGCGGCGGGGTAGAGTGACAGGTTGCACATCTCGCTGCGGAACATAAGGCGGAAGAGTTCGGGATGGTTGAGTGCGAAGCGGATATAGGCCTCGCCCATTGCCCGGTTCTTCGACGCCCTGTCGCGAACGAGGCCAACGGCGCTGACCATATAGTCGTACAGCTGGTCGAAACCTTCGCCCGCGAGTTCGGCGAGGATTGCTTCGCGGTCCTGGAAATAGTGATACGGGGCCTGGTGGCTGACGCCGGCGCGGCGCGCCACTTCGCGCATGGAAAGTGAGCCGAGCCCGCCTTCATTCATGAGCTGAAGGCTGGCATTGAGGATGCCGGCCCGAACATCGTCCTTGCCGACGGAACGCGTGATCGCTGTCATGTCTCGCCTATCATTCTACTTGACACTGTCTAGGCGGAGTACCCCCCGTGTCAAGCACCCACAACTCAATTTGGTGACATAAGCCGATCGATCTGTCAGCCGAGAGTTCAACGGGCGAAATCATCCGATCCGGCGACCCGTTGGCGGCAATCGACAGATATACAAGAATTGCCGAGGTTTCTGGGAGGACTGCGTGGATTTCAACCTGCCGCCCGAGCTGGCTACTTACCTGACGGAACTCGATCGCTTCATCGCAGCGGAAATCGCACCACTGGAGATGGTCGACGACAACATCCGCTTCTTTGATCATCGCCGCGAACACGCCCGCACGGACTGGGATGCGGGCGGGTTGCCCCGCACAGATTGGGAAGCGCTGCTGGCCGAAGCGCGCCGGCGCGCGGACGCGGCCGGACATTTCCGGTTTGCGCTGCCGAAGGAAATGGGCGGGAAAGCCGGTGGCAATCTCGCGATGGCGGTGATCCGCGAGCATCTCGCGGCGAAGGGGCTTGGCCTCCACAATGATCTTCAGAACGAGCACTCGATCGTTGGCAACAGCGTCGGCGCACTATTGATGTGGCATTACGGGTCAGAGGCTCAGAAGGCCGAGTGGCTGGACGATCTCGCGGCGGGCCGTCGCGGGTTTGCGTTCGGGATCACGGAGCCTGCTCACGGGTCTGACGCGACGCATATGGAAACCCGCGCGGTTCGTGATGGCGATGGCTGGGTCATCGACGGCGAGAAGACGTGGAACACCGGCGTTCACACGGCGAGCCACGACATGATCTTTGCGCGCACGTCGGGCAAGGCGGGCGATGGGCATGGCATCACGGCGTTCCTCGTTCCGACGGGTGCGCCAGGCTTCAAGGTAGAGGAATTCCTCTGGACGTTCAACATGCCAACCGACCATGCGCATGTGACGCTGAAAGGCGTACGCGTGCCCGACAGCGCGGTA
>CALMWO010000431.1 GCA_937873805.1 uncultured Hyphomonadaceae bacterium | reverse complement strand
GACGATCAGGCCGATTTCACTTTTTCGATCCAGCGCTTCACTCGCGCTTCCAGAATTGGCAGGGGCAGCGCCCCGCCGCCCAGCACCGTGTCGTGGAAACCGGCCATGGTGAACTTGGCCCCAAGCTCCTTCTGCGCCATTGCGCGGAGTTCCTGGATCTTGATCATGCCGATCTTGTAGGCTGTGGCCTGGCCCGGCCAGACAAAGTAGCGCTTGATCTCCGCACGCAACGCAGCTTCAGGCGTCGACGAGTTGTCCATGAAGTATTTCAGCGCCTGCTCTTCGCTCCATCCCTTCGAATGGATGCCGGTGTCCACCACCAGTCTCACCGCGCGCCACATCTCGTTGTTGAGACGGCCCATGTCGGAATAGGGGTCGGTGTAGAACCCCATCTCCTTCGACAGCAGCTCGGTATAGAGCGCCCACCCCTCGACATAGGCTGTCGAACCATACTGCGTGCGGAAGAACGGAATGCCCGTCATCTCCTGCGCGATCGAGATCTGCATGTGATGGCCGGGAATAGCCTCGTGATAGGTGGTGCTCTCAAGATCCCACAGCGGCATCGCCGACATGTCCAGCAGGTGGACATAGTAGATCCCGGGTCGCGACCCATCCGGCGTGCCCTGGAAATAGTGTTGCACGCCGCCGGCTTCCTCACGGAAGGCCTCAACGCGCTTCACGATAAGGTCCGCCTTGGGAAGAATGCCGAAGTATTCCGGAAGCTTCGCCTTCATCGCCGTGACGTAGTCGTCGGCCTTCTTCAGATAGGCGGCGCGGCCGGCATCGGTGCTGGGTTCGTAGAACTGTTTGTCGGTACGCATGAAGGCGAGAAACGCCGTCAGGTCGCCCTTGAAGCCAACCTTCTCGCGGATCGCTTCCATTTCGCTGCGCAGACGCGCGACTTCCTTGAGGCCCAGCTCGTGGATCTCATCGGCGGTCATCTTCGTCGTCGTCTGGACTTCCAGCATCGCGTTGTAGAAGTCAGCACCCTTCGCGAACGAACCAACACCTTGCGATTTCTCGGACGCCTTGGACCGGTCTTCCTTCAGATAACCGATGATCCGGTCGTAGGACGGCTTCACCGTCTCAACCAGAACGGTCTTCGCGGAAGCTTCCGTGGCCTTCGCTTCATCGGCCGTCAGCTTGCCGCCATCGACCAGCGCCTTGATCTTGGCCTTCACGTCCGCCCACAGCGGAGAGTCCCCGCCTGCGCCAAACGGCGCGCCCGTGATCACATTCGTGGCTTCCTGCGAGGCCTGATCGTAAGCAAACCGCGGCGGCCGCACGCCGGCATCCGCCGCCAGCTTCGCCTGCTCCACTGACTGATCCAGAGCGCGCGCAACTTCGCTCCGGCGCTTGATGTAGACGTCGATGTCCGACTTCTCGGACACTTCGTGGAAGGTGATCAGGAAGTTGGCCAGCGAGGCGTGCGGACCATCCTTGACGAACACATAGCCCTGGCGCCGGAACGCCGCGAGCTTCTCGTCCATCTCCGCCTGCAGCGCCCACATATCGAACGACGTGCGCGATTCCGCATCCAGCTTCGCCGGATCGAACTTCTCGCGCATCTCGGCGACGCTGGCCTTTTCCCAAGCCAGTTTGGCGTCGGAAGCAGCATCGGTGAACTGATCGATCTTGTCGTACTGATCCTTGCGACCCAGCATGGTGAGCTGCATCGGGCTCATCTGCAGGAGCTCATCGTATTCCGCGTCGAACCACACAGTCAGCTCCGCACTTGTCTTGGCAATGTCCTCGGCCGTGGGCGCCGGCGGCGCTGCGGGCGTGCAGGCAGCGATGGCGGCCAACAGGCCGGCCGAGATCCAGTTACGCATCAGACGTCCCTCAAGCCTTCTTCTGTTCCGCAATCCACGCCCGCACGCGCGTTTCCAGCACAGGCAACGGCATGGAGCCACCGTCGATGACTGTGTCGTGGAACGACTTCCAGTCGAATTTGTCGCCAAGCGCCGCCTGCGCTTCATCCCGCAGCCGCTGGATCGCGATCATGCCGATCTTGTAAGTCGTCGCCTGCCCCGGCCACAGCAGGAAGCGCTTCACTTCACTCTTGATCGAGCTCTCCGGCCGCGCCGAATTCTCCATCGCCCAGGCAATCGCCTCGTCCTCGGTCCAGCCCTTGGCGTGAAGGCCCGTGTCGAGAACCAGCCGCACGGCGCGCCACAGCTCTGAGGAGAGACGGCCGAAATCGTTGTAGGGGTCGGTGAAGAAGCCCATCGTCTTGCCGAGATCCTCGGCATAGAGCCCCCAACCTTCCGCAAAAGCCGAATAGCCGTACTGCGTGCGGAACACGGGAATGTCCGTCAGTTCGTTCTGGATCGCGATCTGCATGTGATGGCCCGGAACGCCTTCGTGATAGGCGAGGCTTTCCAGCGCCCACAGCGATACGGCGCTCATGTCTGAGAGGTGGGCGTAGAAAATCCCCGGCTGCGAGCCGTCCGGCGTCGGGCCGTAGTAATGCGCGGCGCCACCCGGCACCTCGCGGAAAGCCTCAACGCGTTTCACGATCAGCGGAGCCTTCGGCAAGCGTCCGAAATATTCCGGCAGCTTCAACTTCATCGCGTCGAGATAGACGCCCGCCTTGGCCAGATACTGCGCGCGGCCTTCATCTGTATCGGGCAAGTAGAATTGCTTGTCCGTACGCATGAACGTGAAGAAGGCTTTCTGGTCGCCCTGGAAGCCTGTTGCGACACGGATCTTGTCGATCTCCGCATGAATGCGCTTCACCTCGGCGAGGCCAAGCTGATGGATTTCATCAGCCGTCATCTTCGTGGTGGTCTGCAATTGCAGCGAGACGTCATACCACTCCGGCCCGTTGGGCAGCGTCAGCGCGCCGACCTTGCCCGAAAGCGCATTCGGCATATCGGCTTCCAGCCACGCGATCAGCCGCTCATAGGCCGGCTTCATCTTGTCCTTCAGCGCAGCTTCAGCGCCAGCCGTCCATGCTGCGACCTGTTCCGGCGTCGCCTTGCCGGCCGTTTGCAGATCTGCCGCCTTCTTCTTCACATCTTCCAGCAACGGAGAGTCCGCGCCGGGACCGAACGGTGCGCCCGTGATTACGTTCTTCGCTTCCAGCGCCGTGCGCTCATAGCCGAACTTTGGTGCGCGGATACCGTCCACTACCGCCAGCTTTGCGCGCTCCGTCGCCTGGTCGATGGCTGGCCCCAGCGCCGCGATACGCGCGACATAAGCGTCCATGTCCGAGGGCTGATCGACCTTGTGATACGTGATCAGGAAGTTCGGC
>CALMWO010000430.1 GCA_937873805.1 uncultured Hyphomonadaceae bacterium | reverse complement strand
GCTCGGCATGGGGCGCGACCGGTGAGAAAGCCTTCAAAGGATTTTCAGACGCGATACTCGGCCGCCCTGCGGTTCCGAAACGACATTCGCCCGTACATTGAGGTAATCCTCAAGTTCTGCTGCCCCGGCCGCGAGTTCGACTTCTCGTCGTCGACGAAAAATCAGCACGACGTGGATACCTACATTTCGTTGCCGGAGGAGGTCGCTACAGATCTGGGTGGCGATCTCGTGACGTACTTTACCCCGTCCGAAATCCGGTGGGCATCCTACGAAGTGATTGAGGATATCCCGGAGGATATTGCGGAATCGGTGCTGGAACTTGCCCAAGCGCGCGAAGACACGATGTTCGACAAGCTCATCTCCCCATCGAACTACAACGATATCGCGCCGCAATGGGGCTTTGAGGCGGCAACACACGGCACGCCCGCGCTCTGGGTCGAAGCGAACCATATCGCTCAGCCGATCCATTGCGAGGCGGTCCTTCCGCATGAGCTCCTCGTCACGCCGGGTCATCGTGGATATCTCGACCGCTTCCGCGAAAAGACCGTCGCCGCAGAGACGCTGAAACTTCTGTTCCCTGAAGGCGACCTGTCGGACCCCAAGATCAAGTCGAAGATGGACAAGCCGGGCGCAACGGCGAAAGTTTGTTGGGGTTTCTGGCTGGACTGGTCAGACCCCGGCAATCCCATGTGGATGAGCGAGGCCACGGTCGATGGTGTCCTTGTCACCCCGGAAAAGCAGATCATCGGTCCGATTACCGGTGCATGTCCACTCCTCGTCGGTCGCTTCAATCCGCAGCCCGGCAAGCCGTGGGGCAGGGGTTCTGGCCGCAAAGCCCTTCCTGACATGCAAGTTCTCGATAAGATGGACGAGATCGTCATGACCGGCCTCGATCAGTCGCTCCTGAACACGCTGATCTATCCGAGCGATGGCGCTCTCGACCTCGAAAACGGCATCGTCGCTGGAACCGCGATTCCGGCCGGTAAGAACTTTGACCGCAACCAGATTTTCGAACTGAACCGCCAGACGAATGTCGATCAGGGCTGGTTCGCTGAGGAGAGGATCGAGGAGCGTATTCGTCGCTCGTTCTATCAGGACGGCCCGCGCCAGCGCGGCGACACTCCCCCGACGGCGGCGCAATGGCTGGATGAGCGGCGGCGGGTGCAGCAGCGCCTCGGCAAACCCTCCGCCCCCCTGTGGACCGAGTTTGTACTCCCCCTGATTCAGCGCTTCGAGTTCCTCGGCGTGCAGCTTGGCATTCTGCCGGATGCAATCACGCACAACGGCATGTCGGTAAAGGTCTCCCCGATCTCGCCGCTTCAGAAGGCGCAAAATCAGGACAAGGTGATGGTGACGCGCTCGAACCTCGATCTGGGGTTCTCCGTGTTCCAGGACCAACTCGGCCAGATCGTTGATCCGGTCGCCACCTTCAAGAACATCGTAAAAGCCTCCGGCGACGAGCTCACCGTCATCGCAAAGGAACAAAATGCCCCTGCCGCTCCGCCTCAGTGAACCGGGTCCGATCCTTCAGTACATGAGTTTCTTGCGCAGTTTCGACGCCAAGACGGCTGACAAGGTACGTGCGGCGGTGCGCTCAGTGCTTTCAACACCTGATGGCGCTATCCTTTTGGATTTGCTGGAAAAAGCAACCCTTAAAGGTCATGTTCCGATCACGGCAGACCCCCGTGCATTAGAAGCGATCAACGCTCAGAGTTTCATCCCGCTCGATCTTAGGAGGATCTTGAGCGATGAAACTGAACAACTTCTTTCACGACAAGCTGACAAGGCAAGCGCCAACAGACCCGGCACCGGGCGGCGATACAGCACCGGTGGTGACGCCTGATCCGGCGCCCGCCGCTGACCTTTCCTTCATCCCGGCCGACTTCCACACCGACGGCAAGCCCGACACGGCGAAGTTCACCGCGCACTATCAGGATTTGGTGGCGCGTGACGCCCAGATCGCGGAGCGCATGGGCCAAGTGCCTGAAGCCTACGACTTCGCCATCCCTGCCGATCTGAAGTTCGAAGGGCTCGACCTTCCTGAAGGCTTCGCGGTCAAACTGGCAACGGACGACCCGGCCATCGCCCCCCTCTACAACGAGCTTGGTTCCTTCCTGAAGGAAATCGGCGCTCCTGCGGCTGCGGCCTCGAAGGTGTCCGAACTCCTGGCTCGCTACGAGGCGACCAAATATTCCCAAGCCTACGCCGCCAACAAGGCGGAAATGCAGGCTCTCGGCACCCCGGCGCAGCAGAGCGCCCGCATGGCGGCAATCGACCGCGCCATCTCCGCAAAGCTTCCGGCAGCGCAAGCCGAAGCCCTGAAGGCGGCGACAACCACATCCGCAGGTGTTCAGGCGCTCGAAGCCCTTCTCCGGCCCGGTGGCTACACCGCTCCGACTGCGCAGCCCGGCACCCCAGAAACCTCCGGCATGACCGCTCGTCAGAAGCTGGACTACGCGAACTCTCAGACGAAAACCTAACGAGCATAAGGACTTAGAAAATGCCGCATACCCTTGTTGAATATGCAAAGACGTTCACCGACGTCAAGAAACAGGCGGTGATCGAACTTTTCCCGGAAGCCGTCGATTTCTGGGGAATGCTGCCCTACAAAACCGCCCCCGGTGGTCGCTATGGCTATCAGCGTGAAGGCGCTCTGCCGACGAACATGGCGTTCCGAGGCATCAACGAAACGCCGTCCGAAGGTCGTGGCGTCATCAACGACTTCACCGAACAGTGCTTCCCGCTCGCTGGCAACATCGACGTGGACCGCGTGTTGATCAATCGCTTCGGCCCCTCGCGCCGGTCGATGGAAGAAAACATGCAGATCAAGGCGAAGGCCAAGAAATGGGCCGACACCTTCGTCAACGGTGACAACGCTTCGCAGCCGCGTGAATTTACCGGCGTCAAGCAGCGTCTCCGCGCAGTCGGTTCGGGCGCCACCTCCGTTGACGGCTCCAACTATGAAAGCCGCGTGATCGCCAACTCGACGGCCTCTGGCGGCGGCGCGTTGTCGCTGACCATGCTCGACCTGGCAATCGACAACAACAACGGCACGAACGCGATCCTTCTGCCGCGCGTTCTTCGCTCGCGCTTCCCTGCTGCCGTTCGTGACGCCGGCGTGTCCGGTCTGTACACCAACGACAAGGAAGACATGGGCCACCGCGTCGAGCGCTACCGCGGTATCCCGCTCTTTGTCGGCTATGAACTCACCCCCTTTGGTGCGTTCCTGCCCTTCAACGAAGTGGCCTACGGCGGCGGCTCGGCAGTCACCGCGTCGATCTACACCATCAATTTCAGCGAGGAAGGGCTTTGCGGCCTGGAAACCTCCCCGATGGAAGTGACCGATATCGGCCTGACCGAAGCTGGCGTCCTCTACCGCACGAACGTCGAGCACGACAACGGCCTGTGCCTTGAAGGCGCTTATGCGGCCACGCGACTGACCTCTGTCACCAACGCCGCAATCGTGAAATAAGGAGAAACTGCAATGACCTTCAATCGCGCCTATGCGCTTGACGCCGCTACCGGCCTCATCAAGCGCGCACCCGGCCAAGCCGCCCTCACGTCGGACGGCTATGTCGGAACGCAGCATGACCAACAGGCCGCTACCGCAAGCGACATGGTGCTGGTCCTCAATGTCGAAAGCATCGTCACCAACGGTGCTACCGGCGAAACCTACAAGTTCTACATTATCGGCTCGAACGTCGCAGACCGGTCCGATGGTGAAGTGCTTGGTGTCGTGTTCCTCGGCAAAGCTTCGCAGCTTACCGGCTCGCAGGAAACCCGCGACACGGTTGCGGGCGACCGTGTTGTCGTGCCGTTCCGCACCGAGAAGAACCGGACCCGCTACCGCTATGTCGACGTCTATCTCGACGTTGCTGGTACGGCACCGTCCATCGCCTTCAACGCCAACCTCTCCAAGGAGATTTGCTAATGCCCACGATGGTCAAGCTCGCCGCCGCCAAGGGTTACAAGCCTGGGAATGCAGAGCAGGAGGCGGCTTATTCGGCCGCCAAGCGCGCTGGCCCAAAGGACTATGATTACGTGACCGCAATGGAGAACATCAGGAACTCTGGCGGCATGTATGAAATCCTGACGGATCAGGCTCCGGTCGAAGTGCCGCTCCCGCGCAGCGTGGACGACATGAGTAACGACGAGATGAAGCTCGCAATGGTGACGCTCGGCATCAAGACCGAGAAGAAAATGAAGCGCACTGACATGATCACCATCGTCAAGTCGCGGATGAGGGAAATCGACGTCGAGGTGGATGAAACGCCCGACGAAGATGACGAATAACCCCCGGCGAGCAAGTCCTCCTGAGAGGCTTGAGGTTTAGCAAGTGGCGGCTTCGGCCGCCCCTTGTGCATTAGACAGGACATTCGCTAATGCCAGTGTCCCCGGCATGGCTTCTTCTTTCTCCATGTT
>CALMWO010000429.1 GCA_937873805.1 uncultured Hyphomonadaceae bacterium | reverse complement strand
CCAGACTACCCAAGGACGAGCGCCGAGTCCTGCTCAGCTTGATTCGAGGGTAGCCAGGCGTCTCCGTCCAAAGCACCCGACTATGGCAACGGGGCCAAGTCCAGCTCTTTCAGAAACTGATTGTGCTTAGCCGTAGCGGTTTTTACCGCGTTCTCAATCTCCACCAACTCATCATGAATCGCTTCTAGCTTGATCTCCTCCTCACCCACCGCCGTGCTGATGTAGCGGGAGATGTTGAGGTTGAAGTCGTTCTTCTCGATCTCGTCCATCTCCACCCGGCGGGAGTAGCGGGTCTCCTCGGTGCGGTTCTGGTAGGTGTCGATGATCTTCTTGATGTGCTCCTCGCTCAGTTGGTTCTGGCGCTTGCCATTCTCGAAGTGCTCGGCGGCGTTGATCAAGAGCACGTCGTCGGGCTTCTTGCACTTCTTGAGCACGAGGATGCAGACGGGGATGCCGGTGGAATAGAAGAGATTGGCGGGCAGGCCGATGACGGTGTCGATGTGGCCGTCCTTGAGCAGCTTGGTGCGGATGCGTTCCTCGGCACCGCCACGGAACAGCACGCCATGCGGCAGGATGATGGCCATCACGCCTTCGTCTTTGAGAAAGTGGAAGCCGTGGAGCAGGAAGGCGAAGTCGGCGGCGGACTTGGGGGCGAGGCCGTGGCTTTTGAAGCGCACGTCGTCGGCCAGCGCGTCGGTGGGTTCCCAGCGGTAGCTGAAGGGCGGATTGGCAACGATGGCGTCGAAGCTCGGCTTCTTGGCCGGGTTCTGCTCCCGCATCATGTCCCACTCGTTGAGCAGGGTGTCGCCGTGGAAAATCTCGAACTCTGTGTCCTTCACCCCGTGCAGCAGCATGTTCATGCGGGCCAGGTTGTAGGTGGTGATGTTCTTTTCCTGGCCGAAGATCTTGCCGATGGTGCCGCCTGCCTTGGCCACCTTCTTGCGCACGTTCAGGAGTAGGGAGCCGGAGCCACAGGCAAAGTCCATCACGCTCTCCAGCCGCTTCTTGGTCCCGGTCTTCGGTTCCTGGCTGTCCAGCGTGACGATGGAGGAGAGGATGTCGGAAATCTGCTGCGGGGTGTAGAACTCGCCCGCCTTCTTGCCGGACCCGGCGGCAAACTGGCCGATCAGGTATTCATAGGCATCGCCCAGCGCGTCGACGTTCATGTTGAACGGCAAGCCTTCGGCGATCTTCTGGATGATGGTGCAGAGCTTGGCATTTCGGTCGGCGTAGGTCTTGCCCAGCTTGGCGGAGCTCAGATCGATCTCAGAGAACAGGCCGTCAAACGTGCTCTCGAAGGACTCTTCCTGAATGTATTTGAAGCCCGCTTGCAGCGTGCTGAGCAGCTCCGCGTTTTGGGTGCGGGCCAGGTTGGCGATGCTGTTCCACAGGTGCGCGGGCTGGATGACGTAGTGCACCTTGCGGCGCATCTGCTTCTCGAACGCCGGGATGTCATCCACGTTGTTCGCATACCACAGCGCCAGCGGCACCTTGCGCGCGTCTCCAGCCACATCGGGGTAATCCCGCCCCAGCTCCTTCTTCGCCGCCGTCTCGTAATTGTCCGAGAGGTATCGCAGAAAGAGGAAGGACAGCATGTAGTCGCGGAAGTCATCCGCATCCATCGCCCCGCGTAACTGGTCGGCGATGCTCCAGAGGGTATTGCCCAGTTGTTTTTGGTTGGTGTCGGTCATGATGCGGGGGCTGCCGGTGTTGCTGCCGTGGGTGCTGCGGGCGCGTGCAGGACAAATTTATACTTGTCCATCAGGCCATCAAAAATCTCCTCGAATAGCTTCTTATTGTCAGGAACCACAACAGCGCTCTCATATCGGTAGACGTTCTTGTGGGAAAGGAAGTTAACAATCTCCTGGACTCGCTCCTCTGACTTAAATCCAAGCTGTTCCAAAACGTAGCCAACTCGCCCCACTCCAAGAAACGATGCAATATTTTCAAGGACCTGCCGCAACAGGGCGAAGTGAAATGCCTGAATCTCGGATGCCCGCGCCTCTTTTAGCATTTGCAGCAAGTGAAGATGATAGAGAAATACTTCCTTTTCGTGACTCTTGAGGCTCAGCTGATCACCGTTCAAAGATAGAATCAGAGGCTTGGTTGCCTTGCTGTAGGTTGCAGCTTTCTCTCCTTTTTTGAGCCAATCAAAAAGTATTGAGAATAATCCGATGTGGTGAGTCGTGATGATCAGCTTTCGCTTCGCGAAGTGCGCATCGATCAAGTCGAGGATTGTGGCGGCTGTGATGAAGATATTGTGGTCGTCCAAACTTGATACTGGATCGTCGATGAAAAAATGCTGGTCATGTGTATCCGCCCATCCTTCGGCCTCAAAGAGAGCGAGAAAAAAACACCACACGAATATCCGCTCCTCACCTCGCGAAATTTTGATCGGCTTCCCCTCATCGCCCTTTATGAAGAAAGTGATGTATTCGATCCCCTTTTCAGGGTCAGCATACTGATTGAAGAAGAAATCGTATTTGGGTTTGTAGGGTTCTAACTTCTTGCGGACATCCGGCTCTTTGATGTCCCCATGAAATCGATTTAGACTGCTTTCAGTTACAAGCAGCCGAATGCTCGCTTCGCCATTTGCGGTGTCATTGTCCCACACAAATATGTCTTCGCTGAATGCGTTGTAGTAAACACCTGTGTGTTTCCCATCCTTGTCTTTCGTGGCGTCCTTGTAAGCTACGGAAAGTCGTGTTTTACCTGTGGCGTTGAATGCATAGATAAGAAATATCTTTTCTTTTGCGCCCTTGATCTGGTCGGCGATTTCTTGGTGGGTCATAGTTGGTTCTCCGGGGACGGGAAAAGCTGCTGCATCAGCCCTGTCTTGTGGGTCTTGAGGGCTTCGAGCTTTTGGGTTTCGGCGGTGATCAGGGCGTCGAGGCAGCTCAGGCAAGCGGCGATGCGTTGTTGTTCGGGGAGCGTGGACGGCCAGGGCAACTCAAGCGCGCTGAACCTCGAACTGCCAAGATGAGCCACTGAGGTTGTTTTTGTCGCGACGCCCGCGAAGGTCCCGTCGTTCTGGCATTTCCGAAAGTATTGTGCAGCAAACTCCGGGCACGTTGCAGGGAAAGCACGAAAACGAAGTAACTGGTTCTGCATTGCGCAGCGTACTCCGAATTCGCCGCGGTAGATCGAAGCACGGCCTACGAGTTCCAATGATTGACCTTCGTTCAACAGGACGTCCCCATCGAGAATTTCAAATCGGCTGAACTCAGCATCGGTCATTGGCATCGTCAGCACGTCTGATAGCTCGATTGCGCCGTCCAAGACGTTTTTCGTTCGCAGATATGGCCGCAGTGGGCCAGGCGCATTGACGGCCAGTGCCTTCCCCGCGAGCACGTTTCCCTGTTCATCGACCCGCTTCACCTCCCACGCCCCAGCGTTTCGGAATTCGGGGAAGCGGAGGCGGGGTTGGGTTTCGCCTTCGCGGGGGAAAAGCTGCTGCATCAGCCCTTTTTTATGGGTCTTGAGCGCGTCCACTTTCCGCGCTTGAGCGGCCATCAGCTCGTCCACCGAACTCAGGCACTCGGCGATTTTTTGTTGTTCGGCTTCGGCGTGCGGTAGTGGCAAGCGAAGGTTCCGCATCCGATTGGCAGAAAGACCCAGAACCTTCGCTCCTTGCGCCTCTTTCTGAATCTGGGTGCGAACCCATCCAGATTTGAAGAGGTGTCCGCCGAACCCCAAAGCGAGGCGGTCTCCTATTCTTCGTGCGAGAATCGTGTGCAGTCCCGAAACCACACGTTCTCCGTTAAGGCTGACAACCTCAATGCTCTTGCCGATGTCTGCCATATCCTCGGAAGCATCCGCGAAAATCATGTCGCCCTCAGCGCACAGGTTCTCATCGCGAACGATGCCTTCCTCCGATTCATTGATGAATGGAACAAGCTCCTTCGTGATGTCGAAGAGGGTCGAGAACTTGGTGTGAATGTCGCCGTAATGGATGTTCTTCACAGAACCGGCCACGTAGTTCAGCTTGTCGCGAGAAAGTGAGTTGTTGCCTTTGAACGAATAGACTTCGCCCATCGGCTCTGATGCCCACGCCTTCGCCCCACGAAACTCCGGAAACCGCAGTTTCGGCACCAGCGCGGGCCTTGCCTCTTCTTTCGTCGCGGTGGTTTTCGTCTTACTGCTCATAGGCGCTGAGTCCTGAGATGTCGCGCCCCCCGGCGCGTTTGGTGAGGAGGGGATGCAGGTCGGCCATGAGGGCGAGTTCGGCCTGGGTGCGGGCTTTCCATCCGAGGTCGAGCGGGGCCATGAGGTCGCTGAGATGCTCGCCATCGAAGATCATGCGGTCGAGGATGCCGTCCACGAAGGCTTGCAGCGCGGCGGTGGCGAGGCCGTGCTTGGCGGCGATGGCGGCGAGTTCTTTGGCGTTCTTCTCGGACTTGAAGCGGGTGTAGCCCTCTCGGA
>CALMWO010000428.1 GCA_937873805.1 uncultured Hyphomonadaceae bacterium | reverse complement strand
GGCTCGTGCCGGTCCGATTGAGAGGTTGCATCTGGAAGCGGACCCTCAGGTCCGCGTTCCCCGCGAAGGCGGGGATCCAGACTCGTTTGGCAAAGATGTGCGCGAAGCGCGCAAGACGAGGCCCCCGCCTTCGCGGGGGATGCGGCGGCGGAAGGGCGTGCTCACTGCCTAGCCGCTCCTGCCGACGATCTCCCAGGCCGCCCAACCTTGACCCCCAGCCCCCGGCCCAATAGGCGGGTCGCACAGGAGCCCTCCATGTCCACCGCCAATCTTGCCGAAGTAGAACGGCTCGCCGCAACCGCAAAAGCCTGGCCGTTCGAACAGGCTCGCGAGCTCAAGGCGCGCATCGAGAAGCTGGAAAAGGCGGGCAGGGCAAAAGACGCGCCTGTTGTCTTCGAAACCGGCTACGGCCCCTCGGGCCTGCCGCACATCGGCACGTTCGGTGAAGTTGTCCGCACCACCATGGTCCGCCGCGCCTTCGAGGCGCTGACAGCCGGCGCTTACAAGACGCGCCTCATCTGCGTTTCCGACGACATGGATGGCATGCGCAAAGTGCCCGATAATCTTCCGAACCAGGAGATGCTGTCAGGCTACCTGCAGAAGCCGCTCACCGCTGTGCCCGATCCCTTCGGCACGCACGCGAGCTACGGCGCGCATATGAATGCCCGTCTGCAGGCCTTCCTCGATTCGTTCGGCTTCGAATACGAATTCGCCTCCGCCACCGATCTCTACAAGCGCGGCGTCTATGACGCGATGCTGCTGCGCGCCGCCGAGAAGTACGACGACATCATGAAGCTGATGCTGGCAAACCTGGGCGACGAACGCCGCGAAACCTATTCGCCGTTTCTCCCCATCTCGCCCACCACCGGCCGCGTGCTCTACGTGCCCATGAAGAATGTCGACGCCAAAGCCGGCACAGTCACCTTCACTGACGAGAACGGGGAAGACACCACGCTTTCCGTCACCGGGGGCAATGTGAAGCTGCAGTGGAAGCCCGACTTCGGCATGCGCTGGGCCGCCCTCGGCGTCGACTTCGAAATGTTTGGCAAGGATCACCAGGCCAACGCGCCGATCTATTCAAAGATCGCCCGCATCCTCGGCGCAGAGCCGCCGCACCAGTTCGTCTACGAACTCTTCCTCGACGAAAAAGGCGAGAAGATCTCGAAATCGAAAGGCAACGGCATCTCGGTCGAACAGTGGCTCACCTACGCGCCAGCCGAGAGCCTGTCGCTCTACCAGTGGCAGAAGCCGAAGACCGCGAAGAAGCTCTATTTCGACGTGATCCCGAAGGCGGTGGATGAATACCTCACCTTCCTCGACGCTTACGCGAAGCAGACGCCCGATCAACAGCTCGAAAACCCCGTCTGGCACATCCATGGCGGCAAGCCGCCGGCGAAATCCTCGCCGGTCTCCTTCGCCATGCTGCTGAACCTCGTCTCCGCCGCCAACGCCTCGAACAAGGATGTGCTCTGGGGCTTCATTCGTCGCGAAGCTCCGAACGCGACGCCCGAAACCGATCCGCTGCTCGATCATCTCGTCGGCTACGCGCTGAAATACTACGCCGACTTCGTCGCCCCGACGAAAACCTACCGCGCGCCGGATGCGAAGGAACGCGCCGCCCTCGAAGACCTCGCCTCACGCCTCGAAGCTTGGGATGGCGCGCTCGATGGCGAAACGCTGCAGACCATGGTCTTCGCCGTCGGCACCGAGCATGCGTTCGAGCCGCTGCGCGCCTGGTTCACGGCCATCTACGAAGTCTGCCTCGGCCAGAGCCAGGGCCCCCGCTTCGGTGGCTTCGTCGCGCTCTATGGTGTGAAGGAAAGCGCCAAGCTGATCCGGGACTCGCTCGCCAGAGGCTAGTGAAAAAGGGCTTAGTGAAACGCCAGCACCGCGAACACGATCGTCAGCACATAGCAAAGCGTCGCCAGCGGCCCGAGGCTCAGCAACAGCTGCGCCACCTTCGGCTCCTTCCGCGCCCGCTGATAGACCATCAGCGTCGATGCCGTCGCAAACGTCACCGCGACGGCAAAGCCCATCTTCATCCAGAACATGGCGCCCATCGCGCTGCTGAAGTCTTTCGCGACCATCAATCCGATGCCGCTTGGCCACATCAGCACCAGCCCCGTCATCGACAGATGCGTCAGCGCCGGCCCGATTCCCCGTATCGGCCCGCCCTTGGCCTTCTGCGCCGGCGTCGCGATGGCCAGCACAACAGTGCCGCCCAATCCGCCGGTCACGCCCAGCATCATCCCGAGAAAATGGAAGATCAGCAGAATGTCCGTCATGCTTCGCGGCTTAAGGCGAGCCGCGGGGCAGGGCAATCAGGTCCGCATAGGGCAGCGGACGAGCTCTTCCGGGTCGCTGTCGCTGATCCGCACCCGCATCTCCAGCCGGCTCGGCTTCACCCGGAAGAACAGAACGTCCTCGCTCTCTTTCCCGGCAGAGAGGCAGCGGGCATCGGCGCGCCAGACCTCGGCTTCGTTGGTGCCCTCGGTCTGCCGCACCTGGCTGAACACGCAGAAGCGTTGCTTCCGCACGCCCATGCGGTGGCTTTCGATCGTCCATACCTTGCGGGCGTCATCGCAGTCGTCGGCTTGCGCGGCCCACTCGCCCGCATACGCGCGCTCGTCGACCGGATCGCCGGGCATCCTGTCGGGTGTTTCCGAGGGAAGCGGAGCGGCGGACGCCGTCTCGTCGCCTTCTGGCGCGCCGCAGGCGGCCGCCAGCGCGAGCACCGCAACACAAGCAAGACTACGCACCGAGATGCTCCCTGGAATGCCGCCACTTAGCGCCTGAGTTTGGGTCGTTGCGCAAGAGGTAAGCGCGGCGCATCATGACATTTCCGACTCGTAAGGATCAGGATGCGCGGTTATCCCGGCGCACGCGGGCGTGTGATAGCGGTTGCCGCCGCAGTGTTGGCGTTCGCCCTGCCGGCTTCCGCCCATCCCACGTCAATCGAGCTTGCCGCAAAATTCGCGCGTGGGGAGTATATGGCCGCGGCCAGCGAAGCGGAGGCGGCCGCCAGTGCGGATGATCTGGCCTTCGCCGCGCGCGCTCTGCTGGCCTACTGCATGACGGGCACGCAGGAGCCCGATGCCGCCATCGTGGATCGCGCGTCAAAGGATGCGGAAGCGGCTCTGAAACTTGAGCCCGCTCATGAAGAGGGCCAGCTTCAGCTCGCCATCGGGGTCTTCCTTAAAAGCAGAACGATGGCACACAT
>CALMWO010000427.1 GCA_937873805.1 uncultured Hyphomonadaceae bacterium | reverse complement strand
CGCCTCGTTGCGCCGCGATTGTGATGACTGGCAGGAAATCGCAACCGCTGTCGCCCAACTTTTTGTCGGCGGCGTCAACATCGATTGGCGCGGCTGGGACGAGGGCCGCCGGCGCGCTCATGTCGCCGCACCCACCTATCCTTTCGATCGCCGCCAATACTGGATCGAAACTGCCCGCCTCAACCCGCGTGAAGGCGCCGATCAGCCGCGCATGATCCGCCTATCGACGCGCGAGCGCAGCTATCTCGCCGACCATGTGGTGGGCGATCGCATCATAGTCTCTGCGTCCAGCCAGATCGAGGCCATCGCGGGTGTCCGCGGTGCGCTGCGCCTGCGCGATTGCGCCTTCCTGGAAGCCATCGAGGTTCGACCCGAGGGCGTTGTCTTGGAGCGGGTTGCTGAGACGCCGAACGTCCACGCCCTGCACAAACTCTCCCGCGACGGGGCGGATGCCGTTTGCGCCCGCGCCCGGTTCGAGCCGCCGGCCGGATTTAATGACAGACGCATCAATCTTTCGGCTCTGCAAGCGCGGCTGTCGACGGCCGATCCCGTCGCTCATTATGAAGCGCTGGCGGGGAAAGGCGTCCGCTTCGGCGCTGCCTTCCGCCGTATCGTTAGTGCTTGGCGGGGGGGGGGCGAGGCGCTCGCCCGCATCGACTGGCGTCTCCCCCTCGCGCCGGACGCTGCGTTTGATCCCGCATCGCTGGACGCCGCCTTCCAAACGATCAGTCTCGCCGCCGCGGACCACGCCCCGCTTCGCCTTGTCTCGACGATCGACACATTGGAAATCGATCCCTCCCCCGCCGGTCCATGCTTTGCGCATGCCCAGCTCAGGCTTCCGGCCGGCGACCCCGATCAGGTGTTTGCGGATGTGACGTTATGTGACGCGGATGGAACAATTTTCGGCGCGATAGAAGGTGTTAGCTTACGTGCTGTCGCGCCCGCACGCGATGAGTGGTGCTACGCTCTGGCGTGGCGGCAGATCGAGACTACGACCGTTGCGATCCCGCATTTCGTACTCCCCACCGCGCTGGCGCGACCGTTGGAAGTCGCTTGGGAGGCCGCCGCCGCTGAGCATAGACTCCGCGAGTACGACACAATTCTGGCGACACTTGACGATCTGTCGGTCGCTTATGCCGGATGCGCGCTGTCTGCACTGGGCTTTGATGACACGCCAGGCCGCATCGCCGGCCTCGCCGAGGAAGCCGCCCGTCTGGGCATTCCAGCGGAGCGCGCTCGCACCTTCGAGGCTGTCCTCAAGGTGTCCGGCGCCTGCGCGATTGACGGTGATGGGGTGCGCGTCAAGCGCCGCATGGAGTCCATCGACCCAGAGCCTCGGTGTGATGCGTTGCTCGCGGACTTTGCGCCAGCCAATGGCGAACTTCGTCTGCTCCGCCGCTGCGGTGGGAACTTGGCGGAGGTCCTGCGCGGCGCGGTCGATCCGACCTCGCTGCTCTTCCCCAATGGAGGGTTCGACGATCTGCGGCTGGTTTACGAACAGTCAGCCTCGGCCCGCGCACACAACACAGCGCTAGCCGCTACGCTGCGCACGGCGCTGTCTGCCGTGCCCGCCGATGCGCGCGTCCGGGTATTGGAAATCGGCGCCGGCACGTGCGCCACCACGAGCCACGTCCTTGGCGCTCTCGCCGGTCGTGAGGTCGCCTACACTTTGACCGACGTCTCGCCGCTCTTCCTGGAACGTGCAAAGGAGCGCTTCTCCGACACGTCGATCGAATACCGCGTGCTTGACATCGAAACTGCGCCGGCCAGCCAAGGCTTCGCCGAAGGCGGTTATGACATCGTCATCGCCGCCAATGTGCTCCACGCCACGCGCGATATCGCCGACGCCGCGCGCCATGCCCGCGCCCTGCTGGCGCCGGGCGGGCTGATGCTCGCCCTCGAAGGCGTCCATGATGACGCCTGGGTGGAGCTTACCTTCGGCCTCACGGATGGCTGGCGACGCTACACGGATACGGATCTGCGCAAGGCTTCGCCGCTGATCGGCCGCACGGCTTGGCGTGACGTGCTAGCGGCGAGCGGTTTCGATGATGTGATCGTCAGCCGCGACCATGCCGAGCACGGTCGGGCGGGTGGCCAGCAAGCCTTGATCGTCGCGCGCGCCGCGGCTTCTCCCCGCAGCTTTCGCATTGCCGCCGCCGCCGACAATCCTTTGGCGACGGCCATCGCGACCGAGTTGGAGTCGCGCGGACACCGCGTAACGGATCGCGCTGACTTCGACGCCGAACTCGTCTATCTCGCCAACCTGACGGCTGACCCTGCAGACGAGCTGATAGCCGTCCACGGAGCGCTGGCTCGCTCGCGAAGCCACGCCTGGATCGCCACGCACGGCGCCTGGCCCGTCGAGGGCGTTGTATCGCCGCAGGGGCGGTCACAGTCGACCGCTTGGGGAATTGGCCGCGCCTTCGCTGTCGAGGTACCTGACCGCATGGGCGCGCTGGTTGATCTCGATCCCAGAGCCGCCGATGCGGATAGCGCCAGGCACCTCGCCGACGCCATTCTGCGCGGCGGTATGGAGGACCAGATCGCTATTCGCGGCAACCGCACTTTCGTCGCGCGCCTCACACCTAGCGGCATTCCGCAGGCGGCCGACTTTGTTCCGCGTGCTGACGCGGCCTATCTGGTGACCGGCGGGTTCGGCGGCCTCGGCCCGCATGTCGGCCGCTGGCTGGCTGAGCGCGGCGCGCGCCATGTGGTTATGCTGGGTCGCAAGCCGAACGAGGCCGACCCACGCCTGCACGCGATCCGTCAGGCCGGCGCAACTGTCCATGTTCTGGCAGCCGATGTGGCGGATGCGGTGAGCCTGCGCGCCGCTATTGCCAGATTCGTCAGCATGGGGCGACGGATCGCCGGCGTGTTCCATGCCGCGGCCAGCTTTAGCACGGCGCCTTTCGCAAGTCTCACCGACGACCAGATCGCCCAGATGGTAGCACCGAAGATCGGCGGCGCGCTGGCGCTCGAGTCCGTCTTGGCGGAAGCTGACCTCGATTTCATCGTGCATTTCTCGTCCACCACCGCGCTCCTTGGTGCGGCTGGCTTCGCCCATTATGCGGGCGCGAACGCTTTTCTGGATGCAACCGCCCAGTCAAGAGTAAGTCGTCCGCACATTTTGACGGTGAATTGGGGCACCTGGAGTGAAATGCGCGGCGTGTCGCAAGAAGCCGGCGACGCCTACCGCCGGGCAGGTCTTCGTCCAATGGAACCGACACGCGCTCTGGACTTGATGGGTCGGGCTATCGCCGCGCGGCTGCCCGCGCTGGCGATCGCTGACATCGACTGGTCGCGAATGAAAGCGCTCCATGAAACACGACGCGCGCGGCCGTTTCTGACCGAGATCGTGGGCGACCAGCTGGGCGATACGCCTGCCGCTGCAAGTAACGCGCGCCTCCTTCAGCAGATCGGTTCGGCCTCGCCCGCCCAGCGAATGGAACTGCTGACTGCCTTCGTCCGGTCCGAGGTCTCCGGCGTCCTCGGTTCCAGCCCGGATGATCCGCCGTCACTTGATCTGGGTCTATTTGAAATGGGCATGGATTCCCTCATGTCGCTCGAGCTGAAACGTCGGCTGGAGCAGGGGATCGGCCACGCGCTTCCTGCAACGCTGACCTTTAACTATCCGAATGTAAGAGCGCTTTCTGGGTATCTCGATATCGTAGTCGCGAGCTCTTCGCCGGCTCAGCCCACCTTGGCGACGGACGATACGGGCCACCTGGATGCGCTGACTGATGACGAGGTCGAGGCTCGCCTGCTGAGTCTGATTGAATCGACATGACAAGTAGAATGGTCGCTGCGGCGGCAAAAGGGGACTGAGATGGCGCGCGATCTCTTGCGTGAGTCGCTTGCGACGATCGAGAAGCTCAAGGCGCGCCTTGCCGAGCGCGGCGCGGACAATGAGCCGATCGCGATCGTTGGCGTGGGTTGTCGCTATCCGGGCGCGGATTCGATCGACGAACTGTGGTCGCTGCTTACCGAGCAGCGCGAGTCGGTGGCCGAAGTGCCTGCGGACCGGTGGGATATCGACGCCTACTACGATCCTGATCCCAAAGCTGCTGGCCGCATGACCACGCGCCGCGCCGGCTTCCTGCGCAATGTCGATCAGTTCGATCCACACTATTTCGGAATCTCCCCGCGGGAGGCCGCCGCGCTCGATCCGCAGCAGCGCCTGCTGCTCGAAACCACTGTCGAAGCGCTAGACGCCGCTGCCATTCCCGCCGATCGCCTAGCGACAACTCTCACTGGCGTCTTCGTCGGCGTCTCCACCAACGACTATGGCCGTCTGATGTGGGCCGACGGGGTCGACAAGGCCGATCCCTATTCGGCGACCGGCGGTGCGCTCAACGCTGTCTCGGGCAGGATCGCCTTCACGTTCGGTCTGCAGGGCCCATGCATGACGGTGGACACCGCCTGCTCCTCGTCGCTCGTCGCGGTTCACCTTGCCTGTCAGAGTTTGCGGAACCGCGAAAGCAATCTTGCCATCGCGGGCGGCGTCAACGTCATCCTGCTGCCGGATGCGATGGTGATGTTCTCACGCTGGGGCATGATGAGCGCGGACGGCCGCTGCAAGACGTTCGATGCAGCAGCCGACGGGTTCGCGCGCGCCGAGGGGTGCGGCGTTGTGGTGCTCAAGCGCCTGTCTGATGCGCTCGCCGCCGGCGATCCGATCCGTGCAGTCATTCGTGGGTCCGCAGTCAACTCTGACGGGCGCTCCAGCGGCATGACTGTGCCGCACGGGCCGGCTCAGGAATCCGTGGTGCGCCAGGCCCTCGCCAGCGCGCGCCTCTCGCCCTCCGATATCGATTATGTCGAGGCTCACGGCACAGGTACGCCAATCGGCGACCCGATTGAGGTCGGCGCGCTAGCCGGCGTGTTCGGTCCGGGCCGTCCCGTAGACCGTCCGCTTCTCATCGGCGCACTGAAGCCGAACATCGGCCACGCCGAGGCCGCCGCCGGCATGGCAGGCCTTCTCAAGCTGGTTGCCTCACTGGAGCACGAGCAGTTGCCCGGGCAGGCGCATTTCCACACACCCAATCCTCGGATCGAATGGGCCGCCGGGCGGGTCAAGGTCGTGGACCAGAACACGTCCTGGCCGCGCACCTCGCGTCCGCGCCTCGCGGGCCTTAGTGGCTTCGGTCTCAGCGGCACCAATGCGCACGTCATCCTCGAGGAGGCGCCGGTGGTGACGCCGGGAGCCGTCGTGGCGGAGCGGCCCGTCACAGTCCCGCTCTCAGCCATGAATGATGCGGCCCTCAAGACGTCGGCCGCCAGCCACGCCGCCGCCCTCTCGCAACCCGATGGCCCTTCGCTGGCCGACGCCGCCATCACGCTGTCGGTAGGACGCTCGCAGCTTCGCCGCCGCGCTGCCATCACCGCCGAAACCCGCGAGGAGCTGGTCTCGGCGCTGCAGGAGCTGTCGGCCGGCAAGCGCGACGACATGATCGGATCGGCTCGCCCGGGCGAGCCCGCCAAAGTCGCTTTCCTGTTCACAGGGCAGGGCGCTCAGTATCCCGGCATGGGCCGCGCGCTCTACGACAACGAGCCCGTGTTCCGCGCCCGCATGGATCGCGCGGCCGAAGCCCTCCGACCAGTTCTGCAGCGAGACTTGTTGGATGTCATCTATGGCGACAGCGGCGACCTCCTGTCGCAAACCGCCTACACGCAACCCGCGCTGTTCGCCCTTGAAGTGGCGCTCGCCGATGTCTGGACCAGCTGGGGCGTGACGCCCGCCGCCGTGCTCGGCCACAGCGTCGGCGAATACGCTGCAGCCTGCGTCGCCGGCGTGGTCGGCTTCGAGGATGGCCTCGCTCTCATCGCCGAGCGCGGCCGCCTGATGCAGGCGCTGGTCGCCATTGCAATCGTCGGCATCGGCGCGCTGCTGCTGAACGCCACGGCAAAGACCATGTGCAGCGCCGAGCGCGTGATTGAAATCGCAAGCTACGGCTTGATTGCTGCCTTCGGCGCGCGGCTGGTCTGGACCAAGGGGC
>CALMWO010000426.1 GCA_937873805.1 uncultured Hyphomonadaceae bacterium | reverse complement strand
CGCCGTTCGTGATCTCGGTTGTCGCCGATATCTTAAAAAGACACTGGCCGTCCTATCGCCGCGAGCCAGCGCAAGTCCGCTCACGCGCCATGCTGTCGGCCCCGCCGCGCGTCGCCGCTTAGGCCAGTGCGCCGAACCACTTGTCCAGCGCTCGTGCTTCCGCCCGCGCGCGGTCCGTCCGGCGGGAAGCCTCGGCATCCTCGCCCCATTTCGAAGCCTGATACGCCTCGTCGATGCGCGACAATTCATAGGCTTCGGCCGCCGTCATGCGGCCACGCTCCACCGCAAGCCCAAGCACTGCCGATCCGAATAGCGCGATCCCGTGAACCAGCCCCGCCAACCGGAACGTATCCAGCCCTTCGGCATGGCGTCGCGCCGCCTCGAGCGACTCTTTCGGTTGCCCCACCGAAATGATGCCCTCGACCGCCACGAGCCGCACGCCCAGCTCCTCGGCGGCCCAGTGCCTCGCAGGCGTCCATCCCGTCTCCTGCATCGCCCGCAGGGAGGCGGGACCAGCCGCCAGATGGCAGACCAGATCGGTCTCCGCATACTTCGCCGCTTCCGCCGCCAGCTCATCGCGCGCCACCGGCGCGCGGTCGACGGCCATGTAGGACAACCGCGTGTTGAACATTGACTGGATGTCGATCCGCTCCTGCTGAGCGCGCCATTCGTCTGCGATGACGATGGCAAGCGCTTCGGTCGGCAGGGTCAGCGGCGTTCCATTTGGCGTCCGCATTGCCTTGCCGTCCAGCGTGACACGCCAGACATCGCCCTCGCTTGCGACAGCAACGTCCTTGTAGAAACGCTTGGGCCTCTGGTCGATTTCGCCCTTCACGCCCTTTGCGTATTCAGGCTGGTCGCTCATCTGATCCGCCGTGGCTTGCGAAGGTCGAAGAAGTTCTCGGCAGAATCCTCGTCGAATCCGAGAACCTCGAACGTCTTCTTCATGTGCGCCGGCAGGTCGGCCACGATCTCGATCGGCGGCCCGCCCTTGTTCGGCAGGCGCAGCGCGCGCGCATGCAGGTGGAGCCCATCGGCCAGCCCCGCAGGCACTTCCCGGTCGCACGTATACTTGTGATCGCCCAGAATGGCGGTGCCCAGCTCAGCCATGTGGAAGCGCAGCTGGTGCGTGCGGCCGGTCTCCGGCTTCAACGCCACCCACGCGGCCTTGCGACCTGCATTCTGCACGACCGAATAAAGCGTCAGTGCATGCACCGCGCCCTTTTCATTCTGTTCGGCCGTCCTCATCTTCTCCTTGTCGGAGCCGGGGCCGGCGGACTTGATCATCCACCCCCGGATATCCCCCGCCACCGGGTGGGGCACCCCCAGGGTCACGGCCCAGTAAATCTTGTCGAGTTCTCGCGACCGGAAAAGCTGTCCGAGCTGGTTTGCCGAACCGACAGTCTTGGCAAGCACAAGCACGCCCGTCGTGTCGCGATCGAGCCGGTGGACGAGGCGAGGCTTCTCCGCCGTGTCATCAACCAGCGCACGCGACATCGCATCGATATGTCGCGTCGTGCCCGTGCCGCCCTGAACGGCAACACCCGACGGCTTGTTGAGCGCTATGATCTGATCGTCTTCGTAAATCACCAGCGAGCGGATCATGTCGGCGTCAGAAGACTTCACGGTCGCGCGCGGCCGGTCCTCTTCATCGCCTTCGCGACCCTTCGCAGTGGTCATCGGCGGAACGCGAACGGACTGGCCCGCCTTTACCCGCGTGTTGGCTTTCGCCCGCGCGCCGTCGACCCGGATCTCGCCCGTCCGGCACGCCTTCTCCACCTGGCCCTGCGTGAGCCCGTGGAACTTCCGCTTCAACCAGCGATCGAGGCGCGTATCGTCCTCATCCGCATTGACCGTGAGATTGACGACCTGACCGACATTCCAGCTCATCCGAGCACCCGTTTTGCCATCGCGAGACCAATGGCGACGGCGACAAGGCCGGCGATCACGGAACCGATCGAATATGTTGACGCGCCAACCCAGTCATTCCGCTCGATCATGCGCATCGTCTCGAGGGAGTATGCAGAAAACGTCGTGAAGCCGCCAAGCACGCCGACGCCGAGAAACAACCGCCAAGGCTCGCCTGCGTCGCCGCGAGCCGACAACCAACCCGCAAGCACGCCGATCAGCAGGCTGCCGGCCACGTTGATGCCGAACGTCGCCCACGGCCACGCATCGGCGCGCACCGGCACGGCGAGCGAGACGCCGAACCGGCTTGCGGCCCCAAGACCGCCGCCAAGGGCTACGAGAAGGACGTTGAGCATTGCGGCCCCGTCCATAGGGCTATCCGGCGTTCAAGGCCAGATCGGCAGGCATTTCGATGCCGGCAGCAGCCACAACAGCGAGAAAATCGTCTGGCGGCGGGGCGTTAATCACGATGCGGCCGCCTGCGACAGGGTGCGGAACCTCAAGGCTCGCCGCATGGAGCATCAGCCGGGGCACCGGCTCGCCCTTCAGGGTACCTGCGCCGCCATAATAGGGATCGCCCAGAATGGGCCTGCCTTCGATCGAAAGATGGACCCGGATCTGGTGCATCCGGCCTGTCAGGGGCTCGACAGCGAGCAGGTGGGTCGAGCCAGACGATGCCAGCACGCGCCACCGTGTCACGGCAGACTGGCTCTTCTGGTCGCCCGGCCGCGCCGCGCGCATCAGCTCCAGCCCCGGCCGCGCGATGTAGCGCGACAGCGGCATGGAGAATTCCGTCTCGCCGTTCTTGAACGTCGAACCCGTGACAAGCGCGAGATAGGTCTTCGAGACCTGCCGCTCGGCAAATGCCTGGCTGAGGGCGGCCGCCGCAGGTTGCGTCTTCGCGGCGACGATGACGCCAGACGTCTGCGCGTCGAGCCGATGAACGAGACGCGGGCGCTTTCCGTTGGATCGCGCGAACGCTGCCATAAGGCGATCAAGCGTGCGGTCCTCGACATTGCGCGTCTGGACCGGCAGGCCAGATGGCTTGTTGAATGCCAGCACAGCAATATCGTCGTGGATCACGAGCCCACGTACATAGGCCGCGTCCTCCTCTGACACGGGCATGGCTTCGTAGTCGCGCTTCTCGCCTTTATTCACCTGAGCGCTCCCGGCGGAGCTTCGCCCACTGTTCGAGCTTTTCACGGATCGGTCCTTCGCGACCGGCGCCTTTGGGTTGGTAGAAATCCTGCCGCTCCATTCCATCGGGGAAATAGTTCTGGCCGGAGAACTGCCCTTCGGCATCGTGGTCGTACTGATAACCTGAGCCATAGCCGAGCGATTTCATCATCTTGGTCGGCGCGTTCAGAATATGCGCAGGCGGCATCAACGAGCCCGTCTCGCGCGCTGCCGCTTTTGCAGCGCCAAACGCCTTGTAGGCTGCATTGGATTTTGGCGCAGTCGCCAGATGGATAACCGCCTGCGCCAGTGCGAGTTCGCCTTCGGGTGAACCCAGGCGCTCGTAAGCGGCTGCGGCTTCGTTGCAGATCATCAAAGCGGTGGGATCGGCAAGGCCGATATCTTCGGACGCCGCACGGATCATGCGACGCGCGAGGAACAGCGGATCCTCGCCACCTTCCAGCATGCGGGCGAACCAGTAGAGCGCAGCATCAGGATCCGACCCGCGCGTCGCCTTGTGCCAGGCGGAGATGAGATTGTAGTGCCCCTCGCGATCCTTGTCGTAGGCAGGCGCACGCTTCTGCAGCGCAGCCATCAAGCCATTGGCGTCAACCGACTGCGAGCGGTTCCACGCGAAAACCTCTTCCACGAGATTGAGGAAGTAACGCCCATCGCCATCGGCCATCGCCATCAGCGCAGCCTTGCCATCTTCGGTGAGTGGCGCTGGCTTACCGAGATGTTCCTCCGCCTTCGCGACCAGCTTACCCAGCGCAGCATCATCGAGACGCTTCAGCACCATGACTTGCGTGCGCGACAGCAGAGCGCCGTTGAGCTCGAAAGAGGGGTTCTCGGTAGTAGCGCCGACCAGCGTGACGACGCCACGTTCGACGAACGGCAGGAAACCGTCCTGCTGAGCGCGGTTGAAGCGATGGATCTCGTCAACGAACAGCAGCGTGCCCTTACCAGTCGCGCGCTTGCCTTCAGCCTTCTCCAACGCCGCGCGCAGATCCTTCACGCCGGAGAAGATCGCTGACAGTTGTTCAAAATCGAGATTGGCGCGCTTGGCGAGCAGGCGGGCGATCGTCGTCTTCCCGGTTCCTGGCGGCCCCCAGAGGATCAGGCTGGCAAGACGGCCCTGCGCCAGCATCCGCCCGATTGGGCCTTCCGGCCCTAGCAGATGTTCCTGCCCGACCACATCCTCGAGCTTTTCCGGACGCAGGCGGTCAGCCAGCGGTCGGGGCGCTTCGTCGGTCAATCCAGCTGCTTCGAAGAGATCACTCACGGATACGATCTAGCGCGCCGCAGCGCCCGGTTCTAGCCGCCCGACAACTAGCCGCGGAGGGACGTCTCGATCCGCTGGCCATTGCGCTCGATGGCGAGGCGCCATTCGGAGCCCGGATTGGCTTCCGCCTTCTTCACCGCGGTTTCGAAGTCCTTCTTCGTGCGGATCGTCACGCCATTGATCTCGCGCACGATATCGCCGGGCTGGAAGCCGACATTGCGGGCGATCGTGCGGCCCGGGACGCTGTGAATCAGCATGCCGTCCTTGGCCTGGAACGGGTCCAGCCCGAGCGCATCGGCCAGCGCCGGCGACAATTCGGCCACCTGCGCGCCCGAGAACGGGTTGCGGCTGGTGATCTGAACCAGCTCCGCCTTGGACGTGCCCGGAGGCGCAGACATGCGGACGTTGATCGTCTTCGCCTGCTTGTTGCGGAGGATCGAAAGGTTCGCGTTCTCGCCTTCAGCCTTGGTGGCGGCGATGAACTTCATGCCGCGATCGTCGAACACCTCACGACCGTCGACGGTGAGCACGACATCGCCTTCCTTGAGGCCGGCCTTGTCGGCAGGGCCGCCGTCGAAGATCTGCGAGATAAGCACGCCGCGCGGCCGGTCGAGGCCAAGAGCCAGCGCCTTTGCGTTGTCGATCACGTCTCCCTTCGCGCCCAGCCACGGGCGCACGAGCGTGCCGCCGTGGACCGCAGCATCGACGACCCGCTTCACCATCTCGGACGGAATGGCGAAGCCAACGCCGTTGGATCCGCCGCCTTTCGAGAAGATGATCGAGTTCACACCGAGCAGCCGCCCCTGCATGTCGACGAGCGCGCCGCCGGAGTTGCCGGGGTTGATCGCCGCATCGGTCTGGATGAATGACGCATAGTCCGAGACGCCGACGTCGGTACGCGCCAGCGCCGAGACGATGCCGCTGGTGACAGTCTGGCCAACGCCGAACGGGTTGCCGATGGCGAGGACGAGATCGCCGACGGCGAGATCTCGCGTCTCGGCAAACTGCAGCATGGGCAGGTTCTGACCTTTGGTGTCGATGCGAAGGACGGCGAGGTCGTTGCGTTCGTCCTTCATAACCAGTTCGGCGGGGAATTCGCGGCGATCGTTCAGCACCACGCGGAATTCAGTGCCGCCTTCGACAACATGGTTGTTGGTGACGATCACGCCATCCGCGCCGACGATGACGCCGGAACCGAGAGAGTTCTCGACCTTCTGGCTCTGCGTCGGCGCGTTGCCGCACAGGCGCGAGAACACCGGGTCATTCGCATAGGGGCAGTTCGAACGTTTCACCGTGACGCTGGAGTAGACGTTGACGACGGCGGGCGCCGTGCGACGCACCACGGGCGCGAATGACTGCTGCATCGCCACCTGCGATTCAGGAACCACGCGCGTTTCCTGCGGCGCGATCTCCGGCGAAGGACCCGAGACGGCGGCCACGGGTGCAGGCTGGCCGCCAGGCCTCACAAGCTGCCCGAGAGCAGGGGCGGCCAGCATCGCCAGCACGGTCGCGGCCGAAGCCGAGGCAACGAGGATGATGTTCTGCCGGTTCATGGACCTACTCCGCACTACCGAGCGTGTCGGCGAGCATCGATTCAATGCCGTACACGCGGGCCATCTGCACCACCCG
>CALMWO010000425.1 GCA_937873805.1 uncultured Hyphomonadaceae bacterium | reverse complement strand
GCCATAAGGATTGACGTGGCTGTAAATCAGCGGTGTGAGGCCGCGATAATCATCCGGCGTCATCCGGCCCGTCCATTTCGGTTCCACCAGCACGCTCTGAAGCATTCGGGTGTTCACATAGACAAGCGACGCTTGCAGCAAATGTAGCGCCAGGACCGAGAGCTGCTGCTCATCGATGCGGTTAGTGGCGATCTCGCCGCCCTTGCCGAAGAAAACGAACCCATTGGCACTGTTCCAGTTTTCAACGACATTCAGGCCTTCATGAATTTCGCGGCGGAAGGACTCCTCGCGCAGATACCGGCACAGGAAGATCGTCTTGACCGCGCGGCCCAGCTCACTCAACGCCTTGTAGGTCGGGTGCATCACCTCGGAGCGGCTAAACCGGCGCAGGATCGCCTCCGGGTCGGCGGTTTTTGTCTGCATCGCGGCTGCATATTTGACCATCTCGTCATATTGCTGCTCGATCTCATCCCAGTTGATCGGACTGGAGAGGATCGGCTGCAAGTGGGGAAGCCGCGTTCGCATGCCGACATCGGGAAGAGCCAGCTTCTGGCGAGCGATCGCTTTCAGGCGGGGTGCAAGCTCAAATCCGAGAAGCCGGCAAAATGCAAAGCCAACCGCGCTTTGGCCATGACTATCAACATATTGTCGCTGGATTTCCATGTCGGTGCAATGGCGCAGCACGCCCTCGATCATGGAGGCGACCTCGGAGGAAGAGCAGCGCTTGAGCTGGGAATAGACGCATGTCGCGCGTCGTTCGACATGCCAGTAGATCATGACGCCCCGTCCACCATAACGCGCATGCCATTCCGTCATCAGGTTGCGATCCCAGGCTCCGAACTTTGTGGAATCTGACGCACAGGCCGTGCCGGCGTCCCCCCAGACTGCAGCATTGCGGATTGCCAGGGTCGCATTCGCAACCCTGGCACACGCCTCCTTGAGCGCCGCGGCATGAACGAAGCGGCGATGGACATGCAGCAGCTCTTCATAGCTGACATCGGGGGTGGCGCCGGCGATCCGCTTGAGCCCGGCATTCGTTCCCAGGCCGTAGAGGCATAGCAGGAGACGTTGATCCAGCGCGGTTTTCGGCAGTGCAACACGCGAGGCCGATGTTTCGAACGCTTCGAGAAGTCCCGTATCAAGGGCAGCCTCCTTCAGTACGTCGAGCAGCCCGGTCATCGGCCAGCGTTGGCCGATCTCGGTCTTGATCGAGGCGAGACCCCTGGGTTCGGGCAAGGGTTTGAACGGGGTGAGAGATATACGGTTCTCGCCGCGCCACAGCAGCCGAACCTTGTCGTTCCGGGGAATATTGGCATTGAGGAGCAACAGTTCCTGAGCAAGCTCTTCCCGGATGGCGCTTGAAAATGCACGCGCATCCGCCGTCAGGTTCAATCCTGTGTAATATGCTTCTCGCCGCGCATCGAAGTCCTTGGGAAGATCGTCATCGGGATTGCGGTATCGGTCCGCCCCGACAACCCAGATTTCCTTAGAACGGATGCGATCGCGCAGTTGCGCGAGGACACAAAGCTCATAACTGATCCGGTTTACGCGCCCCTCTTCATCAATGACGGAACTGCGCCATCTCGCCGGAATGACCTCGTCGACCGGCACTGCGTGCGGCGGCACGTAGCGGCATCCATCATCCACTTTGCTTCTGATCCAGTCCAGGGCCGCCAGCACCGGACGCCACACGGCGTTGTTCGACCGGAACTCCAGTGCCGAAAGCAGGCTTGGCAGCATACGGCGATAATGATTGGCCCATGACCTCCGCATCACCTTGTAGATCCGCCGATCCAAGGCGCCCTTTGCCTGGCTTTCCTTGATGATCGCCGCCAGTTTGTCCTTGCCGGCGATTGGGAAAATGACATCGCAGATGCGCCCGGATGGATCGTCGATCGAAGCGCTGGCAATCTCGACCAGGAGTCGCTCCTTGCCATAGACCCGCTCGATGTCTTTCGCGATATCGCCCACCACCTTGCGTTTCGAGCGCGATCCGATCTTATGGACCGTCTCGATCAGCAGGTCGACCATCGCATCCGTAAGCTGAGCTTCCCGCGCCATCAGATAAACGGCATAGAGCCCGAGCTGGCGCGCCGGTACATGCCGGCGCATCTCCGAGGCTTTCTCGCCGGCAACCCGGCGAACGATCTGATCGACCCATGCCTTGCCCGTGACCGATAGGAAATCTCGGGGAAGAGCAAGCCGTTGGATAAAGGCGAGTTTGGCGGTCACGCCAAGAATGTTTTCGAGCGTCGCCTGACCTGCATCCCCCTTCATCGTGTTGAAGCCGGTCGGGCCATCGGGATCGGCGAGCGAGGCTTCCAGCAAGGCGACCGCATCCGGCGCAAGCCGATCGCGGACTCGGGCCAACAGGGCCTCCAGATAGAGGTGTCGTTGCGAACGGACGAGGCGTTCCAGCTCCTTGCGCGACGGCCCATAGATACGGCGGTCGCGGCACCACAGGAAAACATGCTCGAGCATGGCATTGATCGGCTGCCCGCCCGCACAAAGATCGTCGGAAATCCACCTCGACAACGCCCTGCGATCCGTCTGCGTCATACGGCGGAACCCGAGATGCCGCAAAATCTCCGCGCAATGCCGGCGGGCGGTGCGCCCGGAAAAATCATAGTGGTTCACGGATTTGGCATCGAGACCAAGTTGCTCCGCCAGATACAAGACACCGTCGGAGGGTATCGACGCATGATCCGGCACAAAGAAGCCATGCCCGGCGAAAAATCTAAGCTGAACCGCCAATCCCAGTCGTGCCGTCTCCGCTTTGCCGGTCACGAACGCGATGTCCGAAAAACTCAGGCTCCAGGAGCCGATCAGATCCCCACTCGAAACGCCAAGGCTCATAACGCCGCTCCCTTATCGGAGCGGAACGTCGTTCCTCGCATGGGCGATCGTCAACAACAACCAGCCCGTTCCCGACGTGTTCTCCAAGATGACCAAAATCGCAGCTTCGGGCCGACTGGGCCTGATTGTTGGACGAAGGCTCGACAACTTGCGGGAGCTACAGACCGAAATTGAC
>CALMWO010000424.1 GCA_937873805.1 uncultured Hyphomonadaceae bacterium | reverse complement strand
GAGGCCATTCTCGTTCGCTTTCGTGCTGTCGCCCGAGACGTCGCAATTCTTCGGATCATCGGCAGCAAGCGGATTCGACCAGTCGAGCGAGGCGTAACGCACCGGGTCGAATGCCTTGAGGGTTGCAACCGCAACCGGCTTGGCCGTGATGCCGACCCAGGCGTCGCCCTGGCGCACGATCTCGTCGTGATGGATCGCCCAGCCGATGTTGAGGTCGAACTGGTTGGACGGGTTCAGCATCTCCACGACAACGCGGCCGGAGAAACGCGCTGCGGATTGAGGGCGGCGAACGAGGACGCGCGTGGTGTAGGGCGAATCCGGCGTGCGGATCACCGCGCCCGATGCCGGCCAGTCATAAACATTGGCTGTTCCGGAGACGAAGAACTCTTCCTCCGTGTAACCCTGTCCGGGAAGGTCTTCGCTTTTCAGCGTGTAGGCAGCGCCGCCGAAGGCGTGGCTGGCTTCCGATTGCGTGAGCGGCCCCACGACCTTCGTGAGCGCCGACGGGATCGATGGCGAAGGCGCCAAAAGACAGCCAGAAACAAGTAGTAACGTACACGCAAGCAGGACTTTGAATTGCATAACGTCTTCCCCGTTCTGGCGCCCGTTGTTCGGCGCTCTATCGTCGCTCGGCCGCTTTCGCTCACGATATTGTATGGCTGAAACCGGCATTACAAAAAACAATCCGGCCAGCCGGTATTGATTATCATTCCGCCAAACGACATAGATGCGCCAAGCCGCAGCCACCACCCCGAGGGTGGCCGCGCACCGGACTGGATTATCTACTGCTTTCTACCCGGTAACTGCAGGCCTCGCAGCACGCTGCGAGGCCTTCTTCTTTTCTGGACTGGCTCAGTGCTGCCAGCTCTTGATGAGCGTGTCGTAGTCGACCGTCTCGGCTTTCGGATTTTCATCCGCAAGTTTCGGCTTGGGCGCGCCCGGACGATCAAACCAGACTTGCGGGCTCTCTTCCGGGTTCAGCTTGGGGCCGATGTCGCCCTGGACGCCTTGTTCCTCAAGGCGGGCCAGCACTTCTTCCTGCGCCTTGCAGAGCGCATCCATCGCCTGCTGCGGCGTCTTGGACCCGGCGGCGGCGTCGCCGATGTTCTGCCACCAGAGCGCGGAGAGCTTCGGATAATCCGGCACGTTGGTGCCTGTGGGCGACCACTGGGTACGCGCGGGTGAGCGATAGAATTCGACGAGACCGCCAAGCTTGGGCGCCCGTTCCGTGAAGGACGGATGCTGGATCGAGCTTTCGCGGATGAAGGTGAGGCCAGTGTGGCTCTTCTTCAGGTCGACCGTCTTGGACGTGACGAACTGGGCGTAGAGCCAGGCAGCCTTGGCGCGATCAGCCGGCGTGTTGGACATGAGCGTCCATGAGCCTGCGTCCTGGTAGCCGAGCTTCTGACCCTCTTCCCAGTATGCGCCGTGCGGCGAGGGAGCGACGCGCCATTTGGGCGTGCCGTCAGCGTTCACGACAGGCAGGCCTTCCTTGACCATGTCTGCGGTGAAGGTGGTGTACCAGAACATCTGTTGCGCGATCTCGCCCTGCGACGGGACGGGGCCGGACTCAGAGAACGTCATGCCCTGTGCGGCGGGCGGCGCGTATTTCTTGAGCCAGTCGAGATATTTGGTGATTGCATAGACCGAGGCCGGGCCGTTGGTGTCGCCGCCGCGCGCGACGCATGAGCCGACGGGGCGCGAGTTCTCGTCGACACGGATGCCCCACTCATCGACCGGCAGGCCGTTGGGGCCGCCATTGGTCTTGTCGCCATTGCCGGCCATCGAGAGCCACGCGTCGGTGAAGCGCCAGCCGAGCGACGGGTCTTTCTTGCCGTAGTCCATGTGGCCATAGACTTTCTTCCCGTCGACCGTGCGGCCCGTGAAGAATTCGGCGATGTCCTGATAGGCGGTCCAGTTCACCGGGACGCCGAGATCGTAGCCGTACTTGGCCTTGAAGTCGGCCTTGTTCTTCGCATCGCTGAACCAGTCATAGCGGAACCAGTAGAGGTTCGCGAACTGCTGGTCGGGAAGCTGGTAGAGCTTCTTGTCGGGGCCAGTGGTGAAGCTGATGCCGATGAAGTCGTTGAGGTCGAGCGTGGGCGAGGTTGCGTCCTTGCCCTCGTTCGCCATCCAGTCCGTGAGATCGCGTACCTGCTTGTAGCGCCAGTGGGTGCCGATCAGGTCCGAGTCGTTCACGTATGCGTCGAACTCGTTCTCGCCGGTGCGCATCTGGCGCTGGAGACGGTCAACGACGTCACCTTCGCCCATCAGCGTGTGCGTGATCTTGATTCCGGTGATGGCGGAGAATGCGGGGGCCAGGACTTTCGATTCATACTCGTGGGTGGCGATCGACTCGGAGACGACGTTGATCTCCATGCCCTGGA
>CALMWO010000423.1 GCA_937873805.1 uncultured Hyphomonadaceae bacterium | reverse complement strand
ACCACATAGTGCCCGCCGGCGGCCGGGCCGCCGTAGAACAGGACGGCGTCGCGTTTTCCCTGGACCCGGGTGCTGCTGGTCCCAGCGGACGTGAGCACGACATTGCCGGAGGCGGCGACGCTCTGCGGGAACTGCGCACGCACGCCGTCGCTATCCTTGGTGCTCAGGACACGTGTGGTATTGCTGAAGCCGACAGGTTGTGGGCTGCCAGACGAGCCAAATGCGGCGCAGACCGGAAGGGGAAGTTGGCGCACGGCGGATTCGAAAACCGACTTGTGCGCTTCTGTTTGTATCAACTGCTCTACCAGGGTGCTCATGGTTTGATCCTCGGTGTACAAGAAATATGGGATAAGTGACTAACGGAGCGGCGCCGCCGATGCGCCGGGCTCCCGATCGCTTGGGCCATGGCCCGCCGCCGTGATTCCGGGCGGACACAAAAAGGGCCAGTCCAGACCTGGACCAGCCCACTTGCGCGCCCTTGCCGGACAATCGGTCAGGCCAGCGTTCCGATGTTGTTGAGGTCGGCAAACGCCTGCTTCAGCCTGGCCCGGAAGGCGTCTTCACCCTTGCGCAGCCAGGCCCGCGGATCATAGTATTTCTTGTTCGGCTTTTCATCGCCTTCAGGGTTGCCGATCTGGCCCTGGAGATAGCCTTCGTTCTTCTTGTAGAAGCCCATCACACCATCCCAGAATGCCCATTGCAGGTCAGTATCGATGTTCATCTTGATGACGCCGTAGGAGATCGCCTCGCGGATTTCCTCCAGGGTCGATCCCGATCCGCCGTGGAAGACGAAGTTGACGGGGTGTTCACCGGTCGCAAATTTCTTCTGCACGTAATCCTGCGAATTCTTCAGGATGATCGGTTGCAGCTTGACATTGCCCGGCTTGTAAACGCCATGCACGTTGCCGAATGCGGCAGCGACGGTGAAACGGTCGCTGACTTTCGACAGTTCCTCATAGGCCAGCGCCACGTCTTCGGGCTGGGTGTACAGCTTGGAACTGTCCACTCCGGAGTTGTCCACGCCGTCTTCTTCGCCACCGGTAACGCCCAGTTCGATTTCGAGCGTCATCCCCATCTTGCTCATCCGTTCGAGATAGCGCTTGCAGATCTCGATGTTCTCGTGGATCGGCTCTTCCGACAAATCGAGCATGTGCGAACTGTACAGCGGCTTGCCGTGTGCCTTGAAGTACTGCTCGCCGGCATCGAGCAGGCCGTCGATCCAGGGCAATAGTTTCTTCGCCGCGTGGTCGGTGTGCAGGATGATCGTCGCGCCATACAGTTCGGCGAGCTGATGGATGTGATTGGCGCCCGACACCGCGCCGGCGATGCACGAACGCTGGTTGGTATTGTCGAGGCCCTTGCCGGCAAAGAACTGCGCGCCGCCATTGGAGAACTGGATGATCGCCGGAGAGTTGAG
>CALMWO010000422.1 GCA_937873805.1 uncultured Hyphomonadaceae bacterium | reverse complement strand
AAGGAAGCGAACCTCGCGCGGCGTCACGTTCGCGATCGCGCGCAACAGCGATCCAACCGAGCGCAACTGCACGCCCGATTCCGGGATCAGCACGGCCACCTTGTTCGGATAGGAGCGGTTTTCCGCCTCGATCACCTGCGCCGTGCGGCGCGCCTGTTCCTGCGGCGAGGCGTTGCCCGGCGTGTAGTATTCAACGCTCACAACCTGTCCGCCGCGCTCGGCCACTTCCTGGCGCAGCGCCTGTTCGATGGTGCGCCCGCTGGCATTGTCGGGGCCCAGCATCGCAAAGCGCGTGACGCCATCCTTCGCGGCCCAGTCGACAATCCGCTCGATCTCGCTCGAAGGCGTCAGCGAGACCAGATACGCGCCCTGGCCGAACGCCGAAACATCGGTCGAGAAAGCCAGCACAGGCGCATTCACTTCGGCAGCTTTCGCGGCCACAGCCGGAACCTGTTGCGCGAACACCGGCCCGATGATCGCGACCGCGCCATCCTTCACCGCGTCTTCCGCAATGCCCTGGATCACCTGCGGGTCGGCGCTGGTCGCGTCGCGCGGCATCAGGATCACGTCACGCGCGCCAACCTGGAACAGCGCCATCTGGATGGCGTTGTAGATGCCCTTGCTCTGGCGCTGCACATCGGCGTTGGTCGAGTTGAACGGCAGCAGCACGGCAACGCGCTTGATGTTCTGCGCCTCGTTGCGCGGGATATGGCGGGGGAAATAGGCGCTGCGGCTGTCGGCATAGCGGTCGGACACCGGCTCGGACGGCATCGGCGCCCCCGGCGGAAGAGGACGGCTTGGATCAGGACGCATGCCGCTGCTAGAGATAGGCGCGGTGGGCCGCACTGGGCCGCTCGTGCAGGCGGCCAGCGAGGCCAGCGCAACAATCGAAACAGCGGCAAGTCCGCGGACCCGAGATTTGGATGACATGCGCGACCCCTCCTGAGGATGCGTCTTCAGACCCGGCCCATATCGAGGCGGAAGCTAGGGCGGACGATGATTCCCGGCAACCTGAGGATGCCGGCTCATCCCGCCTTTTCCGTGTCGATCCAAGGCTTGAGCCCGGGCTCTACGTTGTTTCGACTCCCATAGGCAACCTGCGGGACATCACGCTCAGGGCCCTCGACATTCTTGCGTCCGTCGATGTGGTCTGCGCGGAAGACACGCGGGTCGCCGGCAAGCTTATGTCGGCCTTCGGAGTGTCCGCCCGATTGCGCCCTTATCATGACCACAACGGCGCACAGGCTCGGCCGGGACTGCTTAAAGAACTGGAAAGCGGCGGCCGCATCGCCCTGATGTCGGATGCTGGCACGCCCCTGATTTCTGATCCGGGCTACAAGCTGGTGCGCGAAGCCGCCGAACGCGGGATCCCCATCTACGCCATCCCTGGCGCCTCCGCGCCGCTGACTGCGCTGGCATCCTCCGGCCTGCCGACAGATCGTTTCACTTTCGCTGGCTTCCCGCCGCCGAAATCCGCCGCCCGCAAGCGCTTCCTCACCGAGATGAAATCGGGGCAAGGAACACTGATCTTCTTCGAAGGTCCATCGCGTCTGGTCGCCAGCCTCACCGACATGGCCGAAGTCTTCGGCGCGCGCGAAGCCGCCGTGGCGCGCGAGCTGACCAAGAAGTTCGAGGAAACCCGCCGCGGCCTGCTTCCGGATCTAGCCGCACACTACACAGAGGCTGGCCCGCCACGCGGCGAGATCGTCATCCTCGTCGGCCCGCCGGGAGAGCAGGGGCCGCCCGAAGCCAACGCCATCGACGCCGCCATTCTCGAAGCAGACGACAGCCGCCCGTTGAAGGAGATCGCCGCCGAAATAGCTGAGGCCCTCGGGCTCAAGCGCCGCGACGTCTATGAACGCGCGCTCGAACTGCGCGACGCGAACGACGGCGATGACGAAGAAGCCTGAGAACGCCATCCTCCGCCGCCTGCGCGAACGCAAGGGCCGCCGTGCGGAGAACGCGGCTGCGCTCTGGTTGCAGTTAAAGGGCTATCGCATCCTCGACCGGCGCGCCCGCACGCCCGCCTGCGAGATCGATCTGATCGCCACGAAGAAAAACCTGCTGGTCTTTGTCGAGGTGAAGATGCGCGCACGACAGGAAGCGGCGCTCGAATCCGTCACACCGCAGCTCCGGCGCCGCATCGAACAGGCCGCCCGCATCTGGGCTACCAGCCGTCACAAACTCCAGAACCATGTCTGGCGTTTCGATATCGTTCTGCTGGCGCCCGGCCGCATGCCCCGCCACATGCGTGACGCCTGGCGCGCCGAAAACTAGGCGAGATCACTCAAAACAACGGGTTCACGGCGTATTCACCGGGCTCGTCCAAACCTGCAAAAGGCCTGAAAATCGCCTTATGGTGCGGATAGCTGTCCTGACCGCCGCCTGACGGAGCTATTGAGAACAAGATGACTGTGCGCCTTATCGCCTGCCTTCTGCTCGCCGCCCCGCTTCTCGGCGGCTGCCTCTCCGATCGCACGTTCGGCGAGTCGCTGGATGACAGTTCCGCTGCAACCGAGATCAAGACGCGCCTGTTCGGCGCCGGCGGTTTCGGCCGCTTCGGTGAAGTTGATGTCGCCGTCGTCGACAAGTTCGTTCTGCTGTCCGGGCGCGTGCCCACCGACGCTGATCGCAAGGACGCGGAACGCATCGCCTGGCAGGTCGCCTCCGTCGACGAAGTCGCCAACGAACTCCAGATCGAGAAGTGGGATATCGGTCGCGACATGAACGACAGCTGGATCACTGAACAGGTCCGCCTGCGCCTTGTCGCCGACAACGACATCAAGGGCACGAATTTCAACATCCAGGTCCACAACAGCGTGGTCTACCTGCTCGGCACGGCGCGCAGCGAGGAAGAGCTGCGCAAGGCAGCCGAACACGCCAGCCTCGTGAACGGCGTCCAGAAAGTCGTCTCCTACGTGAAGATGCGCGAACGGGGCTCGCCCCCGCCAGACATCAGCCTCGCCGCCGCGCCTCCCAGCGACCAGCTCGGCCAGCCTGTCCCGGTCGATGACACACAGGGCGCCATCCGTATCGCGCCGCCCGCCGCTGCGCCCGCGCCCATCACCGGCCCGGTCAGCCAGCCCACAACACGCGGCCAGTACACCGACCCCTACGCCCCCGGCGCCGCCCCGCCTCCGGGCGCCGCGAACAACAGTATCAACCTGCTCCAGTCCTCGCCGTTGCCCCCGCCCAGAGAGAGACAGTGAGCGAGCGTCCGTGATCGGGATCAGATTGCGCTGCCGGGCAGGGCGACCTACGTAAGGGGCTCCTCGCCGGAGCCTGTCCATGTCCCTTCGCATCGCCGTCCAGATGGACCCGCTCGAGTCCGTTAACCCGGCCGGCGACTCCAGCTTCATGATGATCGAAGAGGCCCAGCGCCGCGGGCATTCGGTCGTCGTCTACGGCGTTGGCGATCTCGCCTATGACTCAGGCGTCGTCTCCGCCCGCGTCCGCCCCGCCAAGGTCTTCCCCGGCCAGACCCCGCACGCCACTTTCGAAGCCTCGAAGCTGATCGACCTGCGCAAGGACGTCGACGTCGTCCTGATGCGCCAGGATCCGCCCTTCCACATGGGCTACATCACAGCCGCCCACCTGCTCGAACTGATCACGCCCGATACGCTGGTGGTGAACGATCCCGCCGGCGTCCGCTCATCGCCCGAAAAAATTCTGACGCTGATGTTCCCCGATCTTCAGCCCGCAACGCTGATCACGCGCGACATCGGCCGCGTCCGCGAATTCCGCGAGCGTCACGGCGATATCGTGCTCAAGCCGCTGCACGGCCATGGCGGGGCCGGGGTGCTCAAGCTCGGCCGCGACGATGGCAATCTCGAATCCATCGTCGACCTCTTCAACAAGATGGTTCCCGAACCCTTCATCGCACAGGCCTTCCTCCCCGCCGTCAGCGAAGGCGACAAGCGCATTCTCATCGTCGATGGCGAACCCGTCGGCGCGATCAACCGGAAGCCGCCCACTGGCGCCATCCGCTCGAACCTCGTCGTCGGCGGCACGGCGGAAGCGACAGAACTCTCCGCCCGCGAGCGCGAAATCTGCGCCCGCATCGGCCCAGAGCTGAAAAAGCGCGGCCTCATCTTTGTCGGCATCGACGTCATCGGCGGCATGATGACCGAGATCAACGTCACCAGCCCCACCGGCGCCCGCGCCCTGAAAAGGCTCAGCGGCGTCGATGCCGTCGCAAGGATGTGGGACGTGGTCGAGAAGAAGGTCGGTTAGGCGATCTACGGTTTGTAGATCAGCACGAACCAGAGCCCCGCTGCCGAAACCGCAGCGATGGCAAAGCCGGTCAAAGCCCAGCCCCACGCCGTGGTCCGCTTCACCACCACCGGAGCAGCAGCAGGCGCCGCTGCACGGTTCAGCGCCTCGTCCAGCTTCTGCAGCGTTTCCGGCAGCTTGCGCAGCCGCGCCATCGCCTCGCGCGCGGTCGCAACCGCCAGCTTCTTCAGACCCTCCGGCCCGAACTCGCGCCGCGTCCAGCGATCCACCACAGGCTTCGCTGCCTGCCAGATATTGTGCGCCGGATCGATCGACCGCGCGACGCCTTCAACCTGAACCATCGTCTTCTGCAGCAGGATCAGCTCCGGCCGCAGGTGCATCCCGAACTGCCGCGTGATGTCGAACAGCTGCAGCAACACGCGCGCCATCGAAACTTCAGTCGCATCTTTCCCGAAGATCGGCTCGCCGACCGACCGCAAAGCCTGGGCGAAATCATCCATCGAATGATTGGCCGGCACATAGCCCGCCTCGAAGTGAACT
>CALMWO010000421.1 GCA_937873805.1 uncultured Hyphomonadaceae bacterium | reverse complement strand
TGCAGAAAAGGCCTCCTTCTTTCAGAGATTTAATCGTGTGGAGGCTATTGCAGTCTGGCGGCTGGGCGGCGGCGCCTCTGGATCGGGCGCAAAAAACAAAAAGGCCGGAGCTAATGCTCCGGCCTTTCCGTTTTGTAATCGCTCGATCGACTAGAGGTCGATGTCGGCGTCATCCGGACGCGGCATCATCATTCCGCCGCCGCCGGCTTTCAGCTCGGCCGGGTCAAGCCCGCCGGACTTGTCGGTGTCGAGGTCTTTGAAGCGCGGCTTGAGCGACGCCATCATGCCCTTGAGCTCGTTCTCCTGGATCATGCCGTCATAGTTGTCGTCGACCATTCCGAACGACATCGACGCGTTGAGCTGCTGCTGCAGGTCGTTGCGGACGTTGTCGACGGTTTCGTCGAGCCAGCGGTAGTTGATGCGGAAGTACATCATCTCCTGGTGCGACTGCTCGCCGGTGCGGACCACGTCGTTGTAGGAGGCGATCGGCGAACCTTCGCTATCCTTGTTCGTCGCGTTCAGCTTCTTGTTGTTCGTCGAGTTGTCGAACACCCAGGTCGCGATCAGCTTGGTGCCTTTCTTGACGAGGATCGGCTCCACTGGATCGTAATCGCGCTGCCAGTTGAAGTCGTACTTCGGCAGGCTGAGGAGCATGGTTTCCTTGTTGTCGGCCGTCTTCTGCATCAGCTCGACGTGGTAGCCGCGGTAATGCGAGTGCGGGTACAGCGTGTAAACATACATGTCCGCCGGGGCGGTGATGTAGGCCACTTCCTTGTGACGCGCTTCGCCGGCCGGGATCTGCAGGCCGAAGTCGAAGATCACGGTCGAGCGCTTGATGTATTTCGGCGGCGCCTTGAGCGTGTAGAAACCGACTTGCGAGCGGTCCGTCGTGGCTTTGCCTGTGGTCGTGTAGTGCATCTGGAAGTTCAGCTTGCCGCCGCCGGGGACGGGCGCGCCCGAATCCTTGGCGATGACCTGAGCTTCAGCGCCGGGCGTATAGGAGCCGACCGAACCGCCTGGGATCTTCGAGCGCGGCAGTTTGGGGTCCGGCACGTGGTTCGACACGACGTGGTGTACAACCGTGCGGTCGCCCGGTTTCACCGAGATCGCGCGCAGCCAGGCGTCTTCCTTGAAGGGGTTTTCGACTCGTTGGTTCTGGTACTCGACGATGCCGGTCGCGGGGACGTTGAAGGCCGGCAGGTCGACGATCACGTCGGGTTTGCCGAGGTAGGAGGGCCATTCCGGAGCCGTGGTGGCCTGCGTCGCGAGGAAGTCCTCGCCCGTGCCGCGCGGAGCGCCGGCTTCCAGCCAATGGATCAGCGTGGTGGTCTGCGAGGGCGTCATGCCCTGGTCGTTCTGGAATTTGCCGATGTGCGGATCGGCGAAGTAGGGGGGCATCCGTTCGGAACGAACCGACTCACGGATCATCGGCGCCATCGTTTTCACGACGTCATAGCTGTCCATCGCGAAGGGAGCGATGCCGCCGTTCTGGTGGCAGGTCACGCACTTGTCCTGGAGGATCTTCGTGATTTCGCCGGAGTACTTGATGTTCTTGAACTCGGCCGCCTTGGCGCGGGCCGGGAAAGCGATGTTCGCGCCAGATTTCACTTCGACGCGCGCGTTGGCGACCGGCTTGCCGGCCACAACCGCGTCAAGCGCCGCGCCGGTTTCAGCCAGCGGGCCGTGATAGGCGATCTTGAAGCCGTTCTTCGGGTCGACGACGAAGATCTCGCCTTCCTTCTGGACGCCCAGCGATTCACCGACGAGCTGAAGCTCATCGAGCAGGATCGGGATGTCATAGCCTTGAGCTTTCGCCTCGGTGGCCGCGGCATCGCGCGAGTCCTTCGAGTTCAGCATGTAGAAGAGCACGCCATTTGCCTTGTAAGCCGTCTGGAGCTTTTCGAGCTGGGCGGCGTTGGCGCGCGAGGCGGCCGAGCCATTGATCTGGCTCATCAGTACGATGGCCTTGGCGTCCTTGAAGTAGTGAAGTTCGTGCGACAGACGGGTCTGGTCCGTCAGCTGGAAGTTATCGGCCCGCTCGGGGACTGAAACCGTGATGGAAGGGGCAGGGGCGGCGATGGCGGACAAGCCGATCACCGTCGCGGCGCTAGCAATGGCAACCGCCATTGTCGAAGCGAGCAGGACACGTTTCATTCAAATCTCCCGGGAAGGTTCTTACGCCTGTAATCGCCGTTACTACTGGTTTTTGGGACAAGTTTCAACGGCAGGCGTGCTTCTCTTAGCGCGCGATTCCGGGGTTGGAGATAACGATTGTGCTACTTTACGCCTAGGGAAGGCGTCGCGGGGGCGAGCCCGCGATCCGGTAGATGGCTGCAAGCCGATCCGGAGTCAGCACGGCGGCGGGCGATCCATCGGCGACGATCTGACCCGCATTCATGAGAATCAGGCGGTCCATGAAGCGTTCGGCCAGGGCGAGATCGTGAATAACGGCGAGCACGCCCGCGCCCTTGTGGGCTCGATCGCGCAGGATCTCCATGACGTGGAGTTGATGATAGGGGTCCAGCGCCGCGATGGGTTCATCGACCAGCAGGAGCGGGGCTTCGACCGCCAGGGCGCGCGCCAGCAGGATGCGGGTGCGCTCGCCGCCTGACAGGACGGCGACGGGACGATCGCCGAGGTCATGCCCGTCGACGGCTTCAAGCGCGCGATCAACAGCGGCGCGGTCTTCCGGGGAGGGGCCGCCGAAGCCAGCCTGATGCGGATAGCGGCCAAGCATAACGATATCATAGGCAGGCAGGCGCCATTCGACGCGCCTTTCCTGCGGGAGGAAGGCGACCGCGCGCGCCCGCTCGCGTCCAGGCATTGTGAGGAAGTCCCTGCCGTCGAGCAGGATGTCGCCGGTGGATTTCTCGCTGATGCCAAGCAGGGCGCGCATCAGGGTCGACTTGCCCGCGCCATTTGGCCCGATCAACCCGACCAGTTCACCGCCGGATACATGAAGCGATGCGCGCGAAACCAGCTCGCGATCGCGGATCGAAACGCTGACGTTTTTTCCTTCGAACTTCACGACTCAAGCTCCGTGCGGGCGCGGAAGATGAGCCAGAGGAAGAATGGTGCGCCCACGAGGGCAGTGAGAACGCCGAGTTTCAACTCGGGCCCCAGCATCACGACGCGCACGAGAATGTCGGCTGCGAGCAGCAGCGCGCCGCCGCCGAGGGCACTCGCAAGCAGCAGGCGGCTCGGCGTGTGCCCGACCAGCGGGCGCAATAGATGGGGCACGACAAGGCCGATGAATCCGATGCCGCCCGTGACGGCTGTACCTGCGCCGACACTGATCGCGGTGCCGGTGATAACCAGCGTGCGCGTACGGGACAGGTTCACGCCCAATCCAGCGGCGGCCTCTTCCCCGAGACTAAGTGCGTCGAGCGAACGCGCAGAAGCCGCCAGCAACAGCCAGCCAAGCGCCATCAGCGGGCCTGCCAGCACAAGGTGGTCGATACTGCGGTCGGTGACCGACCCCATAAGCCAGAACATGATCTCAGCGGCGGCATAGGGGTTGGGCGAGAGATTGAGCGCGAGCGACATCAGCGCGGCGCAAAGGCTGGAAACGGCAACGCCGGCAAGAACCAGTGTCAGCACGCCGCCTCTTCGCGCGAGGCCCTGCAACAGCAGCGCGCACAGAAGCGCGCCAAGAATTCCCATCAGGGGCAGGGCGAGCGGCAATTGTGCGGACAGGCCAGTATAAAGCGCGAGCACAGCGCCGAGCGAGGCTGCGGGCGATACGCCAATGACACCCGGGTCGGCCAGCGGATTGCGCAGGAAGCCCTGCAGCGCAGCGCCCGCCATGCCGAGCGTCATGCCCACCAGCATCGCCAGTGCGGTGCGCGGCAGGCGCACCTCCCGCATGATCATCCACGCCGTGTCGGCCCTTCCGTGCGCCATCATGTCGAAGAGTTCGAATGTGCCCGCCGTCGCGGGGCCGACGATCATCGACAGGAAAGCCAGAAGGCCGACCAGCAGGGTGAGGCCGGCAATCAAGAGCGGATAGGATAGGGGCGGCTTCATTTGCGTCTCTTAGCAACTGCCGCCTTGCGGGCGCCGACCAGGATTTCAACCGCGCCAAGAACGCTGGGCGCGCCGCACGTCGTGTAGCGCTCAGGAATGAAGACCTGTGGCGTGCTCTCGACCATCGCGCGCAACGCGGGATGGCGCAGCGCCATTGTCGACATGGATGGCGGGTTGGTCCACGGCGTCGCCGTCGAAATCAGGGCCGGTTTGGTGGACAGCACTTCTTCAAGCGGCACATTTCGGAAGCCGTCAAAACCTAGCGCCTGACCGAGTGTGCGATAGCCGCTCGCGTTGACGATATGGGTGTAGAGCGTGTTCTCGCCCGCGATGAAATTGTTCACGCCGATATCGGCGAACACCGGCTTTTCGCCCGGCGGGATTTGCGCCTGCAGCCTGGCGAGGCGTGCATCAAAATCCGCGATGATCTCTTCGGCCCGAGCCGCGCTGCCAACGGCTTCGCCAAGCTTGCGAATATTGGCGCGCATGTCGTCGAGCGTGTTCTCGGGGTCGAAGACCACGATGTTGTAGCCGAGCTTGCGAAGCAGGCTGACGGCGGTGGCGGATGTGAAGCGGCCGGCCAGAATGAGATCCGGCTCCTGCATCAGCACTTCTTCGGCAAGTCCGTGATTGATCTTCAGTTTCGATGCGACGGCATCAAGGCCAAGCGGTCCGTTGACCGCCTGTTGCGATAGATAGGTGATCGAGGCGATGCGCGAGGGATCGACGATGCGCATCAGAAGTTCGTCGGTACAGAGATTCATCGACACGATGCGCTGCGGACGCGCTCCATCCCGTGGGGGTTGGGCATCGGCAGCGGTCGTGAAAATTGCAAGAAAGCTAGCTACCAAGGCAGCCACACGGGACCGCCGAGCGGATCGCCGGCCCGTGTGACGCCCTGATTTCATCGCGCCTTTTCCTCGCGGAACCGGATGCCCATATAGAACGCCTGCGGGGCGCCCTTGAAGCCTAGCACTTCCTGATACTCTTCATCGGTCACATTCTCCACGCGCCCATAAAGCTCGATCGTGTCGTTGACCTGCCAGGACGCGCCAACGCGCACCAGCGTATAGGGATCGATGCTGGTGGGCATGAATGTCGCGAAATCGGTATCGAGCATCTCACCGTTATAAGTGACGCCCAGATTCAGCTTCAGCGGTCCGCCGCCGACGCGCCAGCTGGCGTCGATGGCGCCCTGTTGTTCCGGACGGCGCAGTTCGGTGTTGGCGACTTCGGTCGCTTCCAGGTTGGTATAGGAGCCGAGGATGTCGATATCGTCGGTCGGATGCACGCTGAAGCTGGCTTCCCAGCCCGAGCGATCCGACTTTGTTGTCCGGTTGGCGGGTGTTGAGAAGTAGTCAGGCGCCGGGCCGTAGGTCGTATAGATCTCGTTCTCGAGTGTCGCCTCGAAATAGGTCAGATCGACGATCGCAAGGCCGTTGAACAGCGTCTGTTCGATGCCGATGTCCCAGCCTTCGGATTCCTCCGGCACAAGATCCGGATTGCCGGTGAAGCTTGCCGGGCTGAAGCCGAACTGTTCGAAGAAGGTCGGATTGGTGACGCCTGTGCCGTAACTCGCGTGAGGGCGCGTGCCTGTTCCCGAAATGACCCATGAGCCAGCGACGCTGTAAGTGTCGGCGTCGTCGAACGCATCGTTGTCGTCGTGGCGAACGGTAGCGAACACATAGAACTGCTCGGCGAACTCGCCACGGTACTGACCGCCAATGCCGGTCAGCTCGCGCGATTCATCGCGCGTAGTGAACGGATCATTGTAGGTCTCCTTCTTGTTTTCGACGAAGCCGGTCACATAGTTGACGAAGCCGGGCGCGCCAAACTCGTAGGTCGATTGCAGGGTGAACTTGGTGCGCGTCGCGTCCGCACCGCTCGGCAGGGCGGGGTCATCGAGATCGGCTGCGGTCGGGATCTGCCCGGGCAGCAGGAACGGGAAGTTCGTGAACGCCGAGCGGCGTTCTTCATCGAGATAGGACGCAGAGCCCGTGGTGATCCACTTGCCATCGAGCAGGCTGAGCGTTGCGGATGCGCCGGCGAGGAGCTGCTTGTGATGCGACTCCGTGCCGTCGTCATAGGTCTGGCCCGGGATCGGATCGTTATAGGCCTGGCCGTCGAGGTTCGAGTCCTTGTTGAGATAGCGTATCAGGCCATCGACACGGAACATGTCGTTGATGGCCTTGCCGCCGCGGAGGTAGGCCGCGGCAACGCTATTGCCTTCCTTGTCATCGGCCTTGCCGCCGAGGCCAACCGCAGGAACGCCTTGTGCCGCAGTGTCCGGCGACACGTCGTACCCTTCGCTCGTTACGGCATGGAAGCCGATCGCGGCGTAGTCGTCGCCATTGCCAAATCCGGCATTGCCTTGCAGCTGAAACGTGCCGAACGATCCAGCTTCCGTGCTGACGCCGACATAGTGGCCGTCGATGTCGCGGCGCGAGATCAGGTTGACCACGCCTGCAAGCGCGTTGGAGCCGTAAAGGCCCGATTGGGGGCCGCGCAGGACTTCGAGGCGCTCAAGATCGCCAGACAGCAGCGTCGAGAAATCCGTTTCGCCCTGATCAGGGCTGGAGATGTCGATGCCGTCCAGCAGCACGAGCGTGTGGTTGCCTTCGGACCCGCGGGTGCGGACCTGCGCCAGGGCGCCGGGGCCGCCGGCCTGGCTGACGGCAACGCCGGGAACCTGCCGCAGCGCATCTGGAACATAGCTGTAGCCCTGGTCCTCGATAAGATCGCTGTTGATGACCGTCAGCGTCTGGCCAAGCTTTTCGTATTCCACCGGCGTGGCCGAGCCCGTGACAACGATGATGTCCCGTCCGGGATCATCCGTCTGGGCGAGGGCGGATGGCGCCAAAGCGGCGCACGCCGCCAGCGCGATCCAGGAAGTTTTCGAATGCAGTCTCATATGACGTCTCCACAAGGTTGGAGACCGTCCATCGATACGGCGTCGCCGCCGCGCCGAAGCACGGTCCAAGGACGTCGCCAATCGGAATACTCCGCTCGAGCAGCCCTTCCCCGGACTGTCGAAAGACGACTGCGGCAGGCAGGTCTCCTGGCTCACGGGTCGTCGCTTGGCGCACCGCCTTCCCGGTAGTCCCGAGGGGACATCCCAGTGGCTGATGGTGCGCGGCTCGCCGCTTACAGTTGCGGGGGCAGCCCGGGCTTTCACCCGGTTCCCTTTGAATCCTCTCACGAGGAACCTGTCGCGGGGCGGATCAATACAGTTAGTTTTCGCCACGGCAAGTACGGAGGTGTTTGTTCGTTCGCCTAACCGACTTTCCCGCGTGCCAAAGCTCAACTCTTACGTCACTAAAAGGAACCAAATCTAACAGACCGCACTTTGGGCATTTCGCATGAGCTCTCGTGCCCTCGAACAGGAGAAGGGCGGCTTCGTAAGTCGGTCAACCGGCGCGCCCGCCAAGCGGCTCGCCGTTCTCGATGGTCTTCGTGGTGTCGCGGCTTTCGGTGTGATCAACGATCACGTTTCATCTGAAACGCTCCGCATGTTGAGCCCGGGGCGATATCTGGCTGTTGATTTTTTTTGGGTGCTCAGCGGTTTTGTGCTGGCCTTGGCGTACGACGCCCGTTTGAAGCAAGGAATGTCAGCGCGCACATTCATGAGCGCCCGCATTATTCGCCTCTACCCGCTATACCTTCTCGGTTTGGCTATTGGCCTTGCCTTCGTCTTTTATGGCGCTTTGCGGCATTGGGGAAATGTGACGCCGTTCCAAGTCGCCGTTGCTGCCGGATTTGGATTGTTTTTCGTGCCTCTGCCGCCGTTCTTTTCCTCGATCGTCCATCTTTTTCCTCTTAATGGCCCATCCTACAGCCTGTTCTACGAACTTGTCGTCAACCTCATCTACGGGGTGATCGCACGTCTCTTGAACCTGCGTGTGCTTCTAAGTGTTCTGACGGTTTCCGCAGTCTTGATGGCGTTTATCCTGCCGCGGCATGCGCCCGGAGCGGGGTGGCAATGGGCCGACGTTGGCATTGGCCTCATCCGAGTCATCTATTGTTTTTTTGCCGGTGTTTTTATTTTTCGCGTGCAGGAACGCATCCGCCTGCCTAGTCTTTCGCCTTGGCTTGCCGTGGCAGCCTATCTCGCCATCATCGCAATACCGGCGCCCGATGACTGGCGGCCCTTTTACAATCTCGTGGCCATTCTGATCTTTATGCCGTTGTTGGTGGCGCTATCGGCGGGGTCGGTGGTTCACGGCTTTACGGCGCGCCTGTTTATTCTGCTCGGAATGCTTTCCTACGGCGTCTACGTCTTGCATGTTCCTTTGGCTGCGCTCGTGCATCCTGTCTTTTCCAGCTTGGGCTTTCATCCACCTGGGCTTGTCATTGTTTTCCTGATTGCCGCGCTCGCCGCGCTTATCGCGTGGGTCGCGGACAAAATCTATGATCAGCCAGTGCGCCGATGGATGACCGCGCGGCTGATACCGGCCAGAGCAAAGGCTGTTCACCTTGATTAGGCAGTTCAAGCGCGCACATACAATTTGTCTCGGTCAAGCGACGTTGCAGCGGCACCAAACGGTAAGTTTTATGGTGGGTGAATCGGCCAGCCGCACGGAGTGGTCATGACAGCGTCAACAAAAGCCGATGCGGCTCGCCTCGTTTCAGTGATTGTACCGACAAACAACCGTCCGTCGCAGTTGCGTTTGGCGTTGGCAAGTATCCGGGCGCTTGAGGGTCCGGATCTCCATTTTGAAATACTTGTCGGCGATAATGGCAACGCTCCCGAAACCCCTGCTGTCGCCAGAGAGTTTGGCGCAGTCTACCTAAAGACCAAAAAGAATGGCGCGGGGCCGGCTCGAAATCTGGGTCTCAGCGCTGCAACGGGCGACTATTTCTCGTTCATCGACGACGACGACATCTGGTTGCCAGAAAACATCCGCCCTCATCTTGCAATGCTTGATGCCCGGCCCGAACTGGACGCTGTGATCGGTCAATTGATTTGCACGGACAAAGACCTCAACCCGATAAGCGGCCCGCTGCCTGACGTCAGCCCCGGGGAGGGCGACAAGATGCTTCGGGAAATGCTTGGCGATTGGTTTCCACAAGTCGGGACGACGCTCGCTCGCATGCGTGTGCGCGACAAGGTCGGCCTGTTCGACGAAAAGCACGTGCATGGCGAGGACGTGGATTGGTTCTTGCGTCTTGGCAGATTGAGAACGGTCGCTTTTACGCAGACTCCCTGCATTCTGTTTCGTGGCCGTCC
>CALMWO010000420.1 GCA_937873805.1 uncultured Hyphomonadaceae bacterium | reverse complement strand
GCATTGCCCACCTGCGCGCACTGGGCGCGACGTCACTGCCTGCCCTGCCGCAGCGTTCTACAAGTTCGCAGGCGAAGCGCGTAACCGCGTCGGAACGGAGCTGAACCTCACGCAGCCGGATCAGTTCGCATGCTGCTGGATCGTCGACTTCCCCTTCTACGAATGGAACGAGGACGACAAGAAAGTCGACTTCGCGCACAACCCGTTCTCGATGCCGCAAGGCGGTCTTGAAGCACTTAACAGCGGCGTTGATCCGCTGTCGCTCAAGGCTTTTCAGTACGACATGGTCTGCAACGGCTACGAGATCGCATCCGGCTCGATCCGTAATGCGAGCCCGGAAACCATGGTTCGCGCTTTTGAGATCACCGGCCTCACCAAGGCCGATGTCGAAGCGCAGTTCGGCGGCATGTATCGCGCGTTCCAATTCGGCGCCCCGCCGCATGGCGGCATGGCAGCCGGCGTGGACCGCATCGTCATGCTCGTCTGCGGCGTCCAGAACCTGCGCGAGATCACGCTGTTCCCGATGAACCAGCAGGCGCAGGATCTTCTCATGAATGCGCCCAGTGAGGCCACGACCAAGCAGCTTCGTGAGCTTGGCATCCGCGTCGCTGCTCAGGAAAAGAAGTAAATCTGCGCGGGCGCATCGTGGCGCTAACGATGCTTACGGCGCCGACATAAACCATGAAATCGCCAGCGGCGGCGGGCTCTTTTCGAGCCTGCCGCCGCAGTCGCATTTACGTTGATCTGTCTTAACGATGATCGGCAAATCGCGTGCGTCGCGATAGCCCTGCGCTAAAGGGCGTGCCGTCACCCTGCATGTGTCCCAGAGCCGCGCCTTGAGTCGACGCGGGGACACAGGGCCGGGAGAGGGTTATGACTGACGGCGTTCGAGTTGTGGTGTTCGCTTCCCAGAAGGGCGGGTCGGGAAAGACGACCTTGTCTGGTCACATCGCCGTCGAGGCGGAGCGCGCGGGCGATGGGCCTGTCGCTCTGATTGACACCGACCCTCAGGGATCGCTGGCCAAATGGTGGAACGCGCGTGCGGCCTCCACGCCCGCTTTCGCGCAGGCGTCTCTGGAAGAGCTGGATGCTTGCCTCGATCACCTCAAGGGCATCGGCTTCAAGCTGATCGTCATCGACACGCCTCCGGCGGTCACGCAAACGATTGCACATGTCGTTCAGCGTGCTGACCTGGTGGTCGTGCCGACGCGCCCTAGCCCCCACGATCTTCGCGCTGTTGGTCCCACGGTCGACATCGCAGACAGTCTCAACAAGGCGCTGGTTTTCGTGGTCAATTCGGCGACGCCCCGTGCTCGCATCACGTCGGAAACAGCTGTCGCGCTGTCGCAGCATGGCGTCGTCGCGCCCGTTACGCTGCACCATCGCGTCGACTTCGCTGCTTCAATGATCGATGGGCGGACTGTTGGCGATATCCAGCCGGAGTCGAAATCGGCGCTCGAAGTCTCGGCGCTGTGGATGTACCTGCGTGGCCGCCTCGCCAAGCTTTATGGCGGAACCGACGTTCACTGGGGCGAGAAGGCGAGGGCGGACTTCTCCACCGTCGTGCTCACGCCGGAATCCCCGATGCAGGCGCCGCCCGCCGCCATTGACGAAGATGACGAAGACAGCTGGGACGTTGATCTGCCCGCATGGGCCAACATTGCCGTGGCCAATGTCACCGCCGACCGGCGCAAAGCTGCTGGCCAGCAACGCCAAGGCCTTCCGGGGCAGGCGCCCGCGCGAGCGGCGCCAGGAATGGTGATGGAGGCGACCCGGCCTGCCGAGCCTAACGTGCTGGATCGTCGAAAATCGGATCGCGGGGCGCCAAACGGCCTGCCTGACCGGCGTCAGGCGCGCAGCTTCGGCCGCCGGCCGACGCACTGAGGGCAAGCCCGATGTCAGCATCCCAGTTCGCTTCTCTTACTGCCGGCATGCTCGCCCGAAAGGGTGAGGCGAAGCCGTCGCAGGAACCGTCTTTTGGATCGAAGCCGTGGCAGCCGCCGGTCGTTCCGGTCGCGATTACTCCCCCCCCGGCCAGGTCGCAGGCCGTGCCCCACGCGCCTGCCACGGCTTCGAACGCCCCTGACATCGTCGAGATGAAGGTGCGCCTGAATGAGGTTGCCGCTGTGTGGCCGCAGGCGAAGCCAGGTCATCCGCCCGTCAATGACGGCTCAGGCTGGATTCCTGCCAGGGGTGAAAATCCTCAGGCCGCCAACTACGCGCAGCCGATCAAGACCACGATCCGGCTGACCCACGCTCAAGCCAGGGCCGTCAAGCTGGCGGCGCTGGTGCTGGACAAGCCGCAGCAGGAAATCCTGACGGCGGGATTGCTGGGACGGCTGGAAGCGCTGGCATGCTCGGATCTGTCGAGCTGCTCTTGCTTCAAGGCTGTGCTGGAAGGGCTTAAAATGCCCGAGGCGCTGGAGCCGCCGCTGGCCTACTAGGTTCTGAAGGCCGGCAGTACCAAGCCAGCTATTGCCTCGCGTGCGGGTTCGTTCCGCTTACGCGACTATGCGAGTGCTGCGAGGCTCATCGCGCCAATGGCGGCGACGGCAATCAGAATGCGCAGAAGCATGAGGTGTTCTGGCTCTATGCGAGGACGGAAAGGCTCATCAGCCCGATTGCAACAACCGCGATGAAGATGCGCTGTACCATTAAAGTCTGGGTCCCATGTGCAGTTAAGCGGCGGTCGCCGCCGGGTTAGCAACGTTCGCGCCAAGAAAGAGTTCAATCGGGGCGGTTTGCGGGCGGCTTTTTGTGCGTCTCGCGGTCTTTAGATGTGCGAAACGTTAGAAATAGCGGCGTCGCGTTACTGAAATACCAACAACGCTGGGGCATGTCGCATGCCCAGCGCATTACATCTTGTTTGGAATTGCACGGGCCCTGTAACCCGGCAGATTTTGCCGGGCTCCTGCGTCAGCGCGACGCTGGCGCCGCACCCGATGCGTGAGCGCTAGCCGGTCTGGACCGTCGCGCCGCACGCTTCGCAAACCGCGATGCCGTCGTCCGGTCTCAGCGTGAAGTGACCGCATGTCGGGCAGGCGTCGGAGAGATATTCGGGTGAGCGCTGGGGCGTGATCGCTGGTCCCTCGGTTTCCTCCAGACGTTCGGCAAGCCGGCGCGCTGTGAACGGCACGATGTTGTCGGGCATCACGCCTCGGCTGAAGCCGCGAGAGATCAGTTGCTCGGGGCGTACAGGGGCAGCAGGCGCAGTTGGCTCTTCGCCTTCATTTGCGCCGCCGCCGAGGCCGTCCAGGCTGACGTTCTCAATCTCGGCGAGATCGTCACGGCCGAGATAGGAAACGGCCAATTCGCGGAAGATATAGTCGAGGATCGACGTTGCCTTGCGAATGCTGTCGTTGCCGGTCACCTCGCCTGCGGGTTCGAAGCGCGTGAAGACGAACGCATCCACGAACTCTTCCAGCGGGACGCCGTATTGCAGGCCAATGGAGATCGCGATGGCGAAGTTGTTCATCAACGAGCGGAAGGCGGCGCCTTCCTTGTGCATGTCGATGAAGATCTCGCCCAGTTCGCCATCATCGAACTCGCCGGTATGCAGATAGACCTTGTGGCCGCCGACAGTCGCCTTCTGGATGTAACCCTTCCGGCGATCCGGCAAGCGGCGGCGTTCGGCGAGATAGACCTCGTCGTCCGCGTGGGTGTGGACCGGCGCGGCAGGTTGGGGCTGGCGTTCAAAGGTCGGCGCCTGCGTTTCGCTGGCAAGCGGCGCCCGCGCCCGGCGTTTGGCCTCGGCGATGCGGTGCTGCAGCTCGCCGTCGACTGCGGGGCGTCCGGCTTCGATACGCACACCCAACCCTGCGCCCATGGCTGCGCGAACGGAGGCATGCACGGTCATGCGCGTCGTGTCGGATTGCTCGCCCGTCGCGATCGTGACCACGGGCTGACGCGAGAGGTATGGCGCAATCGCTTTCGCGATGCGCACCCGCGCTTCCGGCGTCACGCCATCAGCGCGTGCAAGGATCCGGGCAAGCGGCGATTTCGGGTTGGAGACGGGACGGCGGCGACCCTGAACCGCAATACGCGCCTCGTCGATCTCGCGCGGCGAAATGCCAAGCGCGCGGAGAAGCGCCTCGCCATCTGTGTCGTAGGCTTCCGGGTCCAGGCCAAGACGCTTGCGGATCAGGTCGTCGCCCACAACCCAGCGGGAGAAGGCGGCAGACAGGCTAAGCCCTTCCTTGAGCGCCTGTTCGATACGATCGAGCGCGTCTTCGTTGAGGCCGCGCGATTCCAGCCTGTGGCGCTCCAGCCCGTCAATCTGGTCCAGCGTGCGCGCACCAAGAATACGCAGGCGCACATCGTCTGCTTCCGTCTTTGATGCGGTCGTGTTCAGCGCCGCTGCAACGCATTCCGACAGGTCGGGCGTCTGTTCGTCTTCGTGCGCCAGCAGCAGGTCGACAGGGTCTGCGCCGCTGCTCTCGGCGGCGATCCATCGCACAGCGGCGGGCGAGGGATGCTCAACTGATACAGCTTCAACCGCTTCCTTTGCGAGGCTGCATATCTTCACGGCAGCGGCGACGCCCGGCTCGCTATCATAGGCAAGGCCGCGGGACATGACAGCTGCGGCCAGACCTGCAAGGCGCACAGCGCATCCTGGTGCGATCGTGCGCAGTGCTTCAAGGTCAGCTGTCATGACCGCAAGATCGTCCGCAGCCGCATAGCGGGCGACGTTTACGGCAACAGCGGCAGCGTTCGCATCAGGCACACTCTCGCCAATGCCGACCTCGACCGCCAACCGTGTGCGGCTGACGCGTTCGATCGCCGACGCGACCTCGTTTGCCTCAACGCCCGTCCAGTTCGGGATCAGATAGGTCTGGCGTCCCGGCTCACGCGCGCCGGTTGCCTGACGACGCAGTGTAATGGCCGCTGCACGAGGCCCGCCGGGCGTGCAAAGCGCGATCTCGACAAGTTCGGCGTCTGCGCCTGCGCGGAAGGCGTCAATCAGCGCAGACGTGGTCGGCCGCCCCTGATCGTCCGTTTCGATGGTCAGGGCTTCCAGCGCATCAGCAACCGCGACGAAAGCCTGCGTCGCCACAGCGCGCGCCGAAGCGACCGCCGTTGCATCCGCCACTGCTGAAAGCAGCTGCGATGCCTCCAGCGAGGTTCCGCGCGATCCTTCGATCATGCTCGTGGGCGCAATTGGCGTGATCCGGCGGGCACGGATGGCTTCGCACAGCGTCTCGGCCGCCTCGCTTTCCCCGCCAAGCGTGCGGATCGCAGCGAAGTGCGCATTCGACAGCCGGGCAGGCGGCGCATCGGCGTCGCCATGGCCGATCAGGGCCGCCCCAGTCTCGAGCACGCGCGCCAGATGGCGGCTGTTTGTCTTGGTCCGGGATTCGGCCATCGGTCTGTTCCCGCTTACGCCTAACAGGCCACCAATGCGGCGCCTGTCGCGAATCGGCCACATGATGGGGTGCTTCGGCCTTGGCTGCACACAGGAATTTGTCGCAGCAGCAAGGGTTTCGGGCTTCTGGACCCATTAATTGGCGGGCGCCATATTCGCGCCGCTCAACTCAT
>CALMWO010000419.1 GCA_937873805.1 uncultured Hyphomonadaceae bacterium | reverse complement strand
TATGTGAACGCCCGTCTCAACGACTGGGCCAGCGATGATCCCCTTCGGTGCGGCGTCACAGCGCTTGGAGCCGGCGGCACGAACTGCCACCTGATCCTTGAGGAAGCTCCTGCGGGAATTCCAGGGGAGGGAGAGCGCTCGCAGCAGCTTATCGTGCTGTCTGCCAAAAGCCGGGCCGCTCTGGATGCCAGAAGCCTCAATCTTGCCGACGCTCTGGAAGCCAATCCTGACGTCGATCTTGCGGACACCAGTTACACACTGGCAATTGGCCGACGTAGCCTGCCGCATCGCAGGGTTTTTGCTGCAACCACCGCCGGTGAAGCTGCGCGGTTGTTACGCGGCGAAGACGCCAAGCGCGTCGTGACAGGCCTCGCAGGCGATCAGACCCCTAAAACGGTCTTCATGTTTCCAGGCGGCGGTGCGCAATACGCCGGCATGGGACGTGAGCTCTATGAAACGGAAGAGGTCTACCGCGAAGCGATCACCGATTGCCTGGACATCGTCGGCCCAGCCCTCGACGTAGATCTTCGTAAGCTGATGTATCCAGAGGTTACGGATACCGAGAAATCAACGCGTGCGCTAGAGAGGCCTTCATTTACCCTTCCGTCGCTCTTTGCGACTGAGTATGCGCTGGGCCGGTTGTTCATGTCGTGGGGCGTGACGCCTCAGGCGTTCATCGGACACAGCGTGGGCGAGTATGCAGCGGCATGTCTCGCCGGGGTCATGAGCCTCGAGGATACTCTCAAACTTGTCATGATGCGCGGGCGCCTGTTCGAGGTTGTCCAGCGCGGCAGCATGCTGAGCGTGCAGCTGTCAGAATCCGACCTTCGCGCGATCATGCCCAAGGGGCTGGATATCGCAGCCGCCAACGCGCCGGAGCTTTCCGTTGCATCGGGCCCGGTGCAGGCAATCAAGGACCTGCAGGCTTTGCTCGCTTCGCGCGATATTGAATCGACCCCCGTTCATATCGATGTGGCCGCTCACTCGTCGATGCTGGATCCGGTGCTCGACCAGTTTCGCCAGCTTTGCCGCACGATCAGCTTCCAATTGCCAAAAACGCCGTTCGTTTCCAACGTTACCGGCAAATGGATCACGGCGGAGCAGGCGACATCGCCGGAATACTGGGTCACGCACCTGCGCTCGACCGTGCGCTTTGCAGACGGCCTCGCGACGCTGCGCGAACTTGGCGAGGTAGTACTGCTCGAGACAGGCCCCGGCCGGACACTCAGCATGCTGGCGCGCGCACAGGCTCAGCCGTTCCAGAACGCTTTCAGCAGCCTGCGTCATCCGCAGGAGAGCGCCAGCGATCTCGGCTTTGCCCTGACGAGCCTCGGCCGCCTCTGGGCGGTCGGCGCCGAAGTAGATTGGTCTGCCTTCTATGACGGCCAGCTGCGCAACCGCATCCCGCTGCCTACCTATCCATTCGAACATCAATCCTACTGGGTGGAGCCAGGCAAGAACTTGGCGATCGCGCCGATCGCAGGGGTGATGCGCAAAGCTGACGTCACCGACTGGTTCAGCACCATTGGCTACCAGGAAGCGCCGCTCGTCCTGCGGCCTGAAGCGGCGCGTCAGCGTATCTGGCTGTGCATCGCCGAGAAGCTGTCGGATGCTCGCGATCTGGCAATAGCGTTGAGCCCGCACCGTGTTGTGATAGCGACCCCAGGCAGCAAGTTCGGTGAGCGTCTTGATGGAACGTTCAGCATGAACTTCGGTAGCCCGGAAGATCATGCTTCCATCATGCAGTTCATGGAAGAGTCAGTAGGCTTGCCTGACCATGTCGTCTTCCTGACAAATCGCCGGGCCGGCGTGATGTCGAGCGAAGACGCGATCCTTCGGCGCTTCCTGCCGATGATCCATCTTTTCCAGGCGCTCGGAGCATCTTCGACGCCAGCGCAGGTATCAATCGTGGCATCCGGTATCGCCGGTGTGGGTGGTTCGCCGCTGCAGCCGACGCAAGCCCTCATGCTTGGGCCGATGCTGGTCGCGCCCCGCGAGTTCGATCATCTGCACACGCGCTGCATTGATGTTCCGGCAGACAAGCTTGCACCAGCGGACAAGAAACGTCTGACGGTGCGGATCGCCAACGAACTTCGAGCGGAAACGCGCGACGCGATTGTTGCGCTTGCACCAGCAAGTCGCTGGGTCCGCCAAACGACGTCGCGGCAACTGCCGGCGAGCGAAGCTGGCGCCGCCGAGTGGGCGCGCGAAGACGGCGTCTATTTCATCACGGGTGGTCTCGGCGGTATCGGGCTTGAGGTCGCAACCCACATGGCCCGCTCGAAGCGTGTTCGTCTCGCGCTGCTGGCGCGCGAACAGCTTCCATCAGAAGACAAGTGGGACAGCATTCTTGCGAAAAGTCCGTCCAGCCGTGTTGCAGAACGCATCGCAAAAGTGCGTGAACTGCGTGCGCTCGGTGCGCGCGTGATGGTCTTAGCCGGCGATGTGACGGATCGAAACGCGCTTGCCGCTGCGCTGACGTCGGTCAGAGCGGCCTTTGGGCCGTTGAACGGCGTCATTCACGCGGCCGGTGTGATGGACGACGCGCCGATGATGACCAAGACATCTGACGCGATCCGCCGCGTGCTCTCGCCCAAGGTTGACGGTACGCTCGCTCTCGATGCGATTGTCACTGAGACCCTCGACTTCATGATGTTGTTCTCATCGGTCGCTTCCAGCCTCGGCTTGCCGGGGCAGGCAGACTACACCGCTGCGAACGCGTTCCAGGATGCGTTCGCCCGCGCCCGCTCGACCCGCGCCGGGGGGCGAACCGTTGTCGTAAACTGGAATGCGTGGCGTGATGTCGGCATGGCGGCTTCCGCACATCGACGCGATACAACCGGCATCGAGCCATCGCGGCCGAGCCGTCACCCGGCTCTCGATGGGTACAGTGAAACAGGGGCGGAGCGCACGTTCGTGGCAACCTTTGCTGGCGAAGCAGCCTGGTTGCTGAACGAGCACGTGACGAAAACCGGTATTGCCCTTCTTCCGGGGACTGGCTTCGTTGAGCTGGCGCGTGCCGCCTACGCAGAAGATCGCCGCAACCAGCCTGTCGAGCTGAGCAATCTCGAATTCATCGCCCCTTTTCGCAAGGAAGCAGACAAAGCGCAGCGCCTCGAAATCACGCTGACGCCGTCGGGCGAAGCGAGCGATTTTGTTATGCGGGCAGGCGGTCCGAACAGCTCGCCCATCGCTATGGGCAGGGCGCAACTCTGCCGTGAACAACAGCCTGCGCGACTCGATATCGCAAGCATCGCTGCTCGCTGCGCGCAACGCGATGAAGCATCGAGCGATGGCAGACTGGTTCAGGACTTCATGGCGTTTGGTCCAAGGTGGGCCAATATACAACGTACGCGCTACGGGCAAAATGAAGCGCTGATCGAGCTCAATCTGGACGCTGCGTTCGTCAATGATCTCGGCGATTATGTTCTTCATCCCGCGATGCTCGATATGGCGACCGGGGGCGCGCAGGCGCTGATCCCGGGTGTTGACCTCAGTCGCGATTTCTATGTGCCGCTTGGCTATGAACGCGTGCGCGTGTTCGGCGCCATGCCCGCCCACGTCTTCAGCCATGTCCGCTGCACCGCAGATGCAAGCACGGGTCTGGCCTATTTCGACATCACGCTCACCGACGAGCCTGGCAACGTCTTCGCGGACATCGCACGCTTCACGATGCGTCGCGTTGATGGCGCCACGGCATTTGCTGCTGTCGCCGCGCGCGCCGCGCCGACGCAGCGCCAGGATGCATTGATCGAAGCCCTGCGCGACGGCATTCGTTCGGCCGAGGGCGTGGATGCGCTTGATCGCATCATGGCGCAGCCCGGCCTTGTGCAGGTCATTGCGTCTTCGGTCGACGTGAACGCATGGAGCGCCAAGCTCGATGCGACCAGGATCCAGACGACGATAAACGAGGGCAGTGTCGAAGGCTTCGAGCGCCTGCCGGGTTTGCCGGAGTATGTCGCGCCGACGACGGGCGCGGAGCGCGTCCTTGCCGCGATCTGGGCCGAACTTCTTGGCTTCAAGGCTGTCGGCGTGACTGACAACTTCTTCGACCTCGGCGGCAACTCGCTGCTCGGCGTTCGCCTGTTCGCTGGCATCCGCAAGAAATTCTCGGTATCGCTGCCGCTGGCGACATTGTTCGAGGCGCAGACAATTGCCGATCTCGCAAAACTGCTCGCTGATCCGAGCCAGGACATTCCTGCTGCCGGCGATGCGGCCTGGTCGCCATTGGTATGCTTGCGCCCGGGCGTTGCGGGGCAAACGCCGGTCTTCTTTATTCACGGCTCGCGCGGCAACGTGCTGGTCTTTAAATCCTTCGCGGATCGTGTCCGCGCGGAACAGCCCGTCTACGCGCTGCAGGCTGCCGGTGTTGATGGCAAGATGGAGCCTGACCAGACGATTGAAGTGATGGCTGAGCGCTATCTGCGCGCCATTCGGCAGGTCCAGCCGACGGGCCCCTACATGTTCGCGGGTTACTCCGGCGGCGGCGTTATCGGCTACGAAATGGCCCGGCGTCTACGCGAGGAAGGCCAGGAAACCAGCATGTTGATGCTCATTGACACGCTTGAGCCCGAGCAGATGCGCCGGCCGGTTTCGATGCCGGATCACTTAAAGAACCTCCATCGGGTCAAGCTTCATCGCTTCCTGGAACTGCCGCACGTTCTCTGGAAGTACAAGTTCCGCCCGATGCTGCGTAAGCTCATGGGCGTGCCTGACCTGCCAGTCGTTCGTACGCCGCTGGAGGCGGCATCGGATGACGTCGATCGTGCCTACAAGAACGCGCAATGGGCATATCAGACACCGCGGAGCGAACTGGATGTCGTCGTCATTCGCGCCACGGATGCGCGCATGCACTTCCTGCGCAGTGGGCCGGCCTTGGGTTGGGATCGGTTTGTGAGCGGCAAGATCAAGACGTTCGATGTCGATGCCGAGCATGATCTTGTGTTCGCGGAGCCGTCGCTTTCCCAGCTGATCGACGCTTTTGAAATTTGCGTCTCCGGCGAATGACCGTGCCTGCCTCTGATGGAGCCAGCACGGTCAATAATGCTCGCCTACTATGCGCGAGTTCATCACCCCTTCCGAAGCACGATGTCCCGCGAGCAAAGTTCGGCTCCCGGCTCGAGGCCCGGCGCATCTCCACCAAGCTTACTAAAAGCCGGCGCGGTCATCGGATCGCGATTGGGGTTGATACCGATGCCTAGATCTTTTCGGAATGTCAGGTCGCCCTGAAAGAGCGCAGGTTGGTTTTCACGAAAAGACATGTGTGTGATGCGCCGTTCGTACTTTGCGGTAATATCGAAGTGAATGTGCCGGTGCGCGCATGTAGGGTTTGTTGCCGCTCAGAATGCCTTGAGCCTGGTAAGCGCCGGGCTTCACAGTAAGAAAAGAGAAGCGGCCGTTGGCCTCGGTCTTCCGACGCGAAAAGCTTGGAAAGCTCCGATCGACGGCAGGGCCTCCTGGTTCTGCAGGATGCCCGTAGCGTCCATTTGTATCGGCTTGCCAGATTTCGATCGTCGCGTTTCTTACGGGCGTTCCATCGGATCCCAACACGCGCGCAGCAAGCAGGATTGTTCGGCCCTCCGCGCGACCTTTGCGACCTTTAACGCGCGTGAGGTCTGCATTCTGGACGATCGGCTTCTGTATTGGATAGTAGGGGTCGATTTCCAGGTTCGGTGTGGACGGCAAGTTCGAACGTGACGGCTGTTGTTGCGCCCGGACCGGGAAAATCAAGCTCGTGGCGGCCGCGCCAATCGCAACAAATCCAGCGCGTCTTGTCGGATAGGGCAAGCAATGTTCTCCCTCGGTGAACGGCAAGGTAGCAGCCGATCAATGGCCTAACAATAAATGCAAGGATGGTGCGTTGCCGCTGTCCCACGGTCACAAGGCGCCAATGACCGTTTTCGGCGATTTCCGGCCGGACTAGCCTGCGACCTCGAACGGCCGGGAAGGTACCTACATCGGACGCCGCGCTACGTCTGGAAATACCGGCAAGCCCGTGGGATCTCTCAGCCTTCCGCCAAACACACGATCGATGTGCCGAATACTTGCACCCACATCACGAGGAAACCGCTGGTAAGCGGGCCATTCTCGAATGATGTCGGGAAGCTGTCCCTCCACCTAGCCCTCCAGTGAGCATTCAACTCCCGACGTCGGATTGGACTGCTCGCGCGGCGTACGCACACATGATCCGGCACTCAGCGCCCGACAGCAGCTCCTGGAGGCCCTTGAACCAGTCCGCAGAGTGCCCGATCTGGTCGACCAGGTCCATGAGCGCCTCGTCGGCCAGTTCCGCGGACATCGCCATCAGTTCATCCTTGGACTTGTGAAGTGTCAGCCAAGCCAGGCGCACCGAGATCAGGTGTGGATTGGCAAGGTCTGTCCATTCCGCATTGGTCGGAGGCACCCAACCATCCGGTTGCTGCTTCCATGGCTCGAAGTCCAGCTGCGCCATCAACTCGAGTGTATCATCAGCTAGCGTTTCGTGACTCATGGGTAGGCGGCCTTGCTTGATTGCGGAGGTCCTGGAGCTTCATGAGCATCGCCAAGTTCTTCTCGAACAGGCGTGTCAGGCGCTCGTCGAGA
>CALMWO010000418.1 GCA_937873805.1 uncultured Hyphomonadaceae bacterium | reverse complement strand
GCGGCGGCTCTTTACAGGGATGCGATGGCGGCCGGTTCCGGCGCAGCCGCTGAGCGGCTGGCGGTGATGGCGGCGGCGGGTGTAGCGCGGCCTCCCAGCTGGGCTGAAGCCCTGGACCGGTTGGCGGATGCCGCGGAACTGGGTCTGGTTGGTGCGCAGGGGCAGCTGGCGACGCTGGCGGGCGGGGCGGATCGCAACTGGCGGGAGATTCGGAAGCAGATCGACATAAAAGCGCTGCTGAAGCCGCCTAATCTGGAGCGGGTGAAGGATCAGCCGGCCATTGCGCTGATAGGTGGACTGGCCACCAAGGCTATGTGCGACTGGATCATCCAGCGATCCACGGGCCGGGTGGAGCGCGCCCGGATTGGCGATTATGCCAGCGGGAAGGGCGTCGAGGATCAGATCCGTACCGGCGGCGCCACCGGATATGGGCTGGCTGAAACGGATCTCGTGCTCGTGCTGACGCAGGAAAGGCTGGCGCGCGCTTCGGGGCTGCTGGTTGGGCAGCAGGAGGCGCCGTTCGTGCTGAGCTATCTGCCAGGGCAGGAATATAAGCCGCATTTCGACTTCTTCAGCCCGGAAGTTCCCTCATACGCGCGACAACTGGCGGTCATGGGGCAGCGCGTGGCGACGTGCCTGACATGGCTGAACGAGGATTATGAGGGCGGGGAGACGGCCTTCCCGCGCATCGACTGGAAGCATCGCGGCCGGATTGGCGATGCGATGCTGTTCCTGAACGTGACCACGCCGGACAGGCAGCCAGACCCGCTGACACTACATGCCGGACTGCCCGTGACGAGCGGACGGAAATGGATGCTGTCGCAATGGGTGCGCGATCGTCCACAGGCGATTGTTTGAATGGCTGGGTTGCGACGTTCCAGCGCATGCGCACAGTCGTCCACAGCCCGGTTTTATGGCCAGAAAGTCGCCGCTCACGGAAGAATCCCCAATGCGTCTGGAGGCTCTATTGCGTCACGCATCAAAGCGGCATAGGCCGTCGGCAAAAGACTAGCCGAGGGTATAATGGAAGACGCGCAGACGCTCGTCGTCGAATATCTGCCGGTCGTGATTTTCCTTGTGCTGGCGATCGCGATCAGCCTGCTTTTCATCGTTGCCTCGACGCTTCTGGCGCCGCGGAAGCCCGATCCGGAAAAGCTGTCCGCATACGAGTGCGGGTTCAACGCGTTTGACGACGCGCGGATGAAGTTCGACGTGCGATTCTACCTGGTCTCGATTCTCTTCATCATCTTCGACCTTGAGGTCGCCTTCCTGTTCCCCTGGGTGTTCCAGGTGGCGGATGGGAATGTTGCGGCATTCTGGTCGATGATGGCGTTCCTTGGCGTGCTGACGGTCGGATTCGTCTATGAGTGGCGCCGTGGCGCGCTGGAGTGGCAGTAATGGCCGAGCCAAAGGTAGCTGCAGGCTCGGCTGGTCGCGTTGCGCGTCCTGAAGGCGGGGCGCTGGTCAAGCCGAACGATCCGTACTTTGCAGGTCTCTCTGACGAGTTGGCGGACAAGGGCTTTGTCGTCGCTGCGGCTGACGATCTGATCACATGGGCGCGCACGGGCTCGCTGATGTGGATGACGTTCGGTCTTGCGTGCTGCGCCGTGGAGATGATGCAGGCGTCGATGCCGCGTTATGACATGGAGCGCTTCGGCGCCGCCCCGCGCGCCTCGCCGCGCCAGTCGGACGTGATGATCGTCGCCGGCACGCTGACCAACAAAATGGCTCCGGCGCTCCGCAAGGTCTACGACCAGATGCCGGAGCCGCGTTACGTGATCTCGATGGGCTCGTGCGCGAATGGCGGCGGGTATTACCATTACTCATACGCCGTGGTGCGCGGCTGCGACCGGATCGTGCCGGTCGATATCTATATTCCGGGCTGCCCGCCGACTGCTGAAGCGTTGATCTACGGTCTGCTTCAATTGCAGAAGAAGATCCGCCGCGAGGGGAGCATCGAACGATGAGCCTTCCTTCCCGCGCCGCCATGACATCCGAGCTGAAGCTTCATCTGGAAAGCGTTCAGGGCAAGGCGATTTCGTCCATCCGCGTCTCGCAGGGCGAGATGACCGTGCTGGCGGGTCGCGACTCGATTGCAAAGCTGCTGGAGTTCCTGCGCGACGACAGCCAGTGCCGGTTCGAGACGCTGGTTGATCTGTGCGCGTGCGACTACCCGACGGAGCCTGAGCGTTTCGAGGTGGTCTATCACATGCTGTCGATGCGGCTGAACCAACGCATCCGCGTGAAGGTTCGCACCGACGAAGCGACGCCCGTGCCGAGCGTGTCCGGCGTGTTTCCGGTCGCCAATTGGTACGAGCGCGAAGCGTTCGACATGTATGGCGTGATCTTTTCGGGGCACCCCGACCTGCGCCGTATCCTCACGGACTATGGCTTCGAGGGTTATCCGCTGCGCAAGGACTTCCCGCTGACGGGCAGGGTGCAGGTTCGCTACGACGAAGCCCAGAAGCGCGTGATCAACGAGCCGGTTCGTCTGGTTCAGGAATACCGCAACTTCGATTTCCTTTCTCCGTGGGAAGGCATGCAAGCCGTCATCCCGGGCGATGAGAAAGCCGGCGAGGCGAAGAAGTAGCCATGGCCGACGACATCAATCACAAGTCCGCTGACCTCGATCTCGACGATCGCAAGTTCACGATCAATTTCGGGCCGCAGCACCCGGCAGCGCACGGCGTGCTTCGCCTCGTGCTCGATCTGGATGGCGAGATCGTTGATCGCGTCGATCCGCATATCGGGCTGCTGCATCGCGGCACCGAGAAGCTGATCGAGTACAAGACCTTCCTTCAGGCGCTGCCTTACTTCGATCGTCTCGACTACGTCGCGCCGATGAACCAGGAGCATGCCTACTGCCTCGCTATCGAGAAGCTGGCGGGCATCGAGGTTCCGACGCGCGCCAAGTACATCCGCGTGATCTTCTCGGAGATCGGCCGCATCCTCTCGCACCTGCTGAACGTCACCACGCAGGCGATGGACGTTGGTGCGCTGACCCCGCCGCTGTGGGGCTTTGAGCCGCGCGAGCAGCTGATGGTGTTCTACGAGCGCGCATCCGGCTCGCGGATGCACGCCGCGTATTTCCGCCCGGGTGGCGTTCACCAGGATCTGCCGCCTGAGCTGGTGGAAGACATTCACAAATTCTGTGGTCCATTCCTCAAGACGCTCGACGACATCGAAACGCTTGTCACCGAGAACCGCATCTTCAAGCAGCGCAACGTCGATATCGGCGTCGTGTCGGTTGAGGACGCGCTGGCCTGGGGCTTCTCGGGCGTGATGGTGCGCGGGTCTGGCCTTGCGTGGGACCTCCGCCGCGCCGAGCCTTATGAAGTCTACTCGGAACTCGACTTCAAGATTCCGGTCGGCAAGAACGGCGACTGCTGGGACCGCTATCTCTGCCGCATCGAGGAGATGCGCGAGAGCATCAAGATCATCAAGCAGTGCATCGACAAGATGCCCGTCGGTCCCGTGCTGCCCGAGCATTCAAAATATGCGCCGCCGCGCCGCGCTGACATGAAGAACTCGATGGAAGCGCTGATCCATCACTTCAAACTCTACACCGAGGGCTTCCACGTGCCCGCCGGCGAAACCTATGCCTGCGTTGAAGCGCCCAAGGGCGAGTTCGGCGTCTATCTCGTGACCGATGGCGGCAACCGTCCGTATCGCGCGAAGATCAAGGC
>CALMWO010000417.1 GCA_937873805.1 uncultured Hyphomonadaceae bacterium | reverse complement strand
TTCGGTGATTTCCTCGAACTCGGCATCGAGTTCGGTGATTTCCTCGAACTCGGCATCGAGCTTCGGCAGCTCGGCGGCGTTCAGCGCCATCTTGGCGATGCGGCTCTCGTAATAGATCGGCTTCGTCGCCTCATCGGCCACGGCGCGCTGGATGTCGTAGATGGAGATGTAATCGCCGAACACCGTCCGCGTGTTGGCGTCGGTCTTCTCGATGGGCGTGCCGGCGAAGCCGATGAACGATGCGTTCGGCAAGGCATCGCGCAGGTTGCTAGCGAAGCCGTAGGACATCTCGCCCTTCTCGTTCACCCGCCCGCCGAAGCCGTAGTGCGAGCGGTGCGCTTCATCGGCGATGACCACGATCTTCCGGCGCCCGCTGAGCGCCGGCATGCGTGCCACCCCCGGGCCGCCGCCCTCGGGCATGAACTTGTGGATCGTCGTAAACACCACACCGCCGCTCGCCCGCTTGAGCAGTTCCGCCAAATGCTCGCGGCTCTCCGCCTGCACCGGCATCTGGCCAAGCATGTCGTGGCAGCGCTGGAACTGGCCGAAAAGCTGGTCGTCGAGATCGTTGCGGTCGGTCAGCACCACCAGCGTCGGGTTCTGCATCGCGGGTTCGCGGATCACCCGCGCGGCGAAGAACAGCATGGTGAAGCTCTTGCCGCTGCCCTGAGTATGCCAGACCACGCCGGCGCGCCGGTCGCCCGGCTTGCCACCGTGCATGCGGCCGGCCCAGTAGCGGCCGGTGTCCTGGCGCAGCACGCCCGCGTCGTTCATGCTTTCCTGTCTACCACTCGCACGCACCGTTTCCTCCACCGCCGCATTCACCGCGTGGAACTGATGGTAGCCCGCGATGATCTTGTGCAGCGCGCCCGTGTCCGTGTCTTCCTCGAAGGCGATGAAATGCTGGAGCAGATCGAGGAAGCGTTGCCGGCCGAACACCCCGCGCACCAGCGTCTCCAGTTCCAGCGCGGTCTTCGGTGCATCGCCCTCGCCATCAATCGTGCGCCAGACCTTGAACCACTCCTGGTTCGCCGTCAGGGCAATCGCTTACGCATATGTCGTAAACTCCTGATAATAGTGGTTTACAATCAGTCAGTTATGACAGGGTATTGTATTTTTTGTAAGAATCTCGTCTACTCTCCTCTTTCGGGAGGACGGCGGGATGACACTGTTGGAGGCATTTTCCGGGCTGCCGGACGGACGGAAAGGTCCGGCACAGCGCTACTCGTTGGCACAGATTCTAATCATGGCAGTGTGCGCCATCCTGTGCGGAGCGGACAATTGGGTTGAGGTGGCTGACTGGTGCAAGGATCGCAAGGAGTGGCTGAGTGAGCGATTCCGCTGGCCACTGGAAGGAGGCACGCCATCGCACGACACGTTTGGCGACCTCTTTCGGGTGCTGGATGCTCACATATTCGAAACACGTTTTCGGGATTGGATCCGTGAGCTGGCCGGTGTGATCGACGGTGTGGTGGCGATCGATGGGAAAACCTTGCGGGGTTCTGGCAAGAAAGGAAGTAACGAGCTCTTGCATATGGTCACGGCGTACGCGGTGCAAAGCGGCCTGTGTCTGGCACAGGAAGGCACTTGCGGCAAGGGACACGAGCTAGCGGGGATGAAGGCGTTGCTTGATGTTCTGGTCCTGAAGGGATGTATCGTCACCATGGATGCGCTGGGTTGCCAGACCGAACTGGCCGAGAAGATCGTTGCCCGCGGGGGAGATTACGTGCTTCAGGTCAAGGACAACCAGAAGAATCTGGCCGAGGCCCTTCGGGCGTTTTTTGACATAGGCGCCGCCGCCGGGTTTGGTCGGCTCACGGTCGAGCATTTTGAGGAAACCGAGAAGGATCATGGCCGCATCGAGACCCGTCGTTACACCTGGATTAATGACGTCACCTGGATGGACAGGCCCATGCGTGCGGCGTGGAAGAAACTCGGCGGCGTCGGCATGATCGAGTCGATACGGCAGATCGGCGACAAGGTCAGTGTCGATCAGCGTTACGCGATCGGTTCCTGCGGTGTGCAAACGGTCGCAATGTTTGCCAAGGCATCCCGTAGCCACTGGGGCATCGAGAATGGCTTGCACTGGACACTTGATGTGGTCTTTCGCGAAGATCAGTGTCGGGCCCGCCTGGGGAACTCAGCGCGGAACCTCTCCGTTCTGCGCAAGTTTGTCCTGACCACCTTGCGCAAAGAAGAGGGTTGCAAGATGGGCTTGAACCGCCGCCGTCTTCATGCCGACCGAAACGAGAGCTATCGCGAGTCATTGATCGCTTTGGCTTTCTCCGACCGGACGTCCATCAATTGTATGAACTCTGCGTAAGCGATTGCCCTGTTTTTTGTGTGGGCCAGTAGACAATTGTGTTCACACGAACGAGCACTCGTTCGTTTGTCGTTCCTTGTCGGGCAGCCCGTTCCTTATCAGAGATCCGGCGGCGGCGCGACACGCTTACGGAAAGACCAGCAGACCCCGGTACGAGCGAAGCGTGCGAACCAACGATTCTTCGCCTCTGGCGGCGGCCAGCCTGCCGCGCCGGCGGAGATTGCGGCGCAGCTTGCGGCTGGGGGCGATTCCCGCCTGACTGATGCGGTAGCCGACGAAGACCGCGGCCGTCCGCGTCGGCTCGACGGCCAGGCGTTTCGGGTTCAGGCGCAGCGCGCGCTCTTCGAGCAACCAGTCGGCGACCGCAGCACGCGCTTCGAGCAAGTGCGTCCTGTCCTCGGCGAACAGCACCAGATCGTCCATGTAGCGCAGATAGGC
>CALMWO010000416.1 GCA_937873805.1 uncultured Hyphomonadaceae bacterium | reverse complement strand
ATCTCGTCCTGCGTACCTGGAGCCACACCATCCCCTCGCTCGGTCTGCCGCGCGGGCTTGCCTATCTCGGGCTGCCGATCTCCGGCGGTCTCATCTTCCTGTTTGCGCTTGAGCGCCTGTTTGCCCCTCCGCCCGAAGCTCCAGCGGCGAAGGAGATCGATTGATGGAACTCGCCATCCTGATGATCACCCTGGCCGTGCTGCTCGCCATCGGCGTGCCGGTGGCCTTCGCGCTTCTCGGCGCATCCATCGCCTGTTTCCTCGCGCTCGATATTCCGCTTGTCGTTGTATTCCAGCGCATGGCTGCCGGCGTCAGCACCTTCTCGCTTATGGCCATACCGTTCTTCGTCTTCGCGGGCGACCTCATGTACCGCGCTGGCATTGCGGGCCGGCTGGTGCAGATCGCCGAGGCCGCATTCGGCCGCTCGCGTGGTGGTCTCGGTCTCGTAACCGTCGGCGCCTCCACGCTCTTTGGATCGGTTTCCGGTTCGGCCATAGCCAGCGCCTCCGCCATCGGCGCCACGCTGATGCCGCCCATGAAGGAGAAGGGCTACGGCGCGGACTACGCGGTCAACGTCACTGCGACCGCGGCCATCGTTGGCTTGCTGATCCCGCCCTCGCACAACATGATCATTTATTCCGCCGCCAGTGGCATCGGCGTGCCCATCGGCGATCTCTTCCTGGCGGGCGTCGTTCCCGGCATCGTCACAGCCTTCCTGCTGGCCGTCGCCACATGGCTCGTCGCCGTGAAACGCGGTTATCCGCGTGGTGTCTTCCCTGGCTGGGCGCCTTTCCTGCGTGCAATGCTGCTGGCGATTCCCGGACTGTTCGCTGCCGTGATCATTATGGGCGGCATCCTGTCCGGCATGTTCACGGCGACAGAATCCTCCGCTATCGCCGTAATCTACACCATCATCGTCGGTACGCTGGCGTATCGCTCGCTTGGCTGGACAAGGTTCCGCGAAGCGGCGGCGCAATCCGTCCGCATCACATCCATGGTGCTGATGATCATCGGCGCGGCCACCGCCTTCGGCTATGCCCTGGCCATCCTCGAGGCGCCGACCCAGCTCGCCGGACTCATCACCTCCATCACCGACAACCCGATTCTGGTCCTCCTGATCATCAACGTGATCCTGCTGCTGCTGGGCACCTTCATGGACATGTCGCCGCTGATCATCATCATGACGCCCATCCTTCTCCCGGTGGTCCAGAAGATCGGCGTGGATCCGGTGCACTTCGGCATCATCATGATGCTGAACCTCGGCATAGGTCTGGTGACGCCGCCGGTCGGCTCCGTGCTGTTTGTAGCCTCCGCTATTGGCAAGACGCGAATGGAAGACGCCTTGCGCAGCATCTGGCCGTTCTACGGCGCGTTGATCGTAGCGCTTATCCTCATCACCTATTTTCCTGCGCTGTCGCTTGCGCTGCCACAATGGATGAAGGGCGCGGCGGGATGATCCGCGCCGGCGTCATCGCCGCCCTGCTGCTGGCCGCCTGCGCCAGTCCGCTGGCGCCCGTCGCCGCCACCGATCCGCCCGCCCGCCGCATGGTGGTCGTCGATCAGGCCGACGTCGCGATCGACCAGCCGCCACCCCACGGCGCCATCGGTATGAGCACCGCCTACCGCATCAGCGACGCTGCCCCCGGCCGCACCATGGAATTCCGCCGCCGTGTGCTCCATCCCGGCAGCGCCATCGGCGAACATCCGATCGACCATGACGAAGTCTACTACGTGCTGGCAGGCGAGGGCGAAGTCGTCTCCGATGGCGAACGCCGCCTCCTCAAGCCCGGCATGGCGGCCTACCTGTATGACCGCGCCATTGTCGGCATCAGACAGCTAGGCGACACACCGCTCGACCTCATCATCTCCTATCCGCTGAAGCCCCAGCCATCACCGCTGCTGGTCGATCCCACCCGTGAACCCGACGCCGTGATCGACCTCTGGCCCGCGGGTGCGCCCGGCGGCGATGGCGTCACGCTCGAAGAAAAGATCGTCGACCGCGAGAACCCCTACAACCTCACGGATCGCGCCGCCCACAACGTCACGCGCCCGACGCTCTCTGTCTTCCGCCCGCAGAAGTCCGACGGCTCGGCCATCCTCATCATCCCCGGCGGCGGCTATTCATGGGTCGTCATCGACAAGGAAGGCTATGAAGGCGCCCGCTGGTTCAGCCGCCAGGGCGCCACCGTCTACGTCCTCCGCCACCGCCTGCCGCATCAGGGCTGGGCTGCCGGCCCCGACACGCCGCTGCAGGATGCACAACGCGCCGTGCGCCTCATCCGCTCGCGTGAGCAGGCAGACGGCATCGATCCGCAGCGCGTGATGGTCATGGGCTTTTCCGCGGGTGGCCATGTCGCTGGCTCTCTCGCCACGCGCTTTGAAGCCTCCGTCTATGAACCGCGCGATGCCATCGACCAGCTCTCCGCAAAACCCGACGCCGCCGTGCTGATGTATCCCGTCGTTACCATGAAGCGTGGGGCCGCCCATCCCGGCTCCCGCCGCAACCTGCTCGGCGAAACACCGTCAGACACGCAAGTCGCGAAATACTCCCTCGAAACAGCCCCGCCCGCAGATGCGCCTCCCACCTTCCTTCTGCACGCAGCAGACGACGCTAGCGTTCCCGTCGAGAACGCGCTGCTTCTGTTCACTGCGTTGAAAGCGGCAGGCGTCCCCGCCGCGCTCCACATCTTCGAAACCGGGGGCCACGGCTTCGGCCTGCGCGATCTCGAAAGGGATCTGCGCGCGGCCTGGCCCGGGATGGTAATGGATTGGGGCAGGGCCCACGGCATCTTCAGATCGAGTATTGTCCGGTCAGCGCCTCAATTCAACGATCATCCAATACGGTGAGGCACAAGGGAGGATGGTCATTTTGAAAAGAAGGTACTCTCTCACGTGCGTGTCGCGTGATTTTCATAGCTAAGCCAAATGTGGCTTTCACCTGACAGCACCCAGCGCAGGTGCTGACGTGCTACCCCAATCAGTCTCTGCCATTTGTGTCCAACAAATGAGGGGTGGCGTGTCCGCGATGCGGGGCGATGCCGCCGGCGGGTCGATGACGAGGGTGGGGTACTGAGCATGCTGATGCAGAAGCGCCGCAGCAAGGCGTGGACGGTCAAGCGTCTGAGAACGCTGCTGAAGAACCAAAGCATCCGACAGGAGGGCATCGTCACGGATTGCCTCGCCTCGTACGACGCAACGCTGGAGGGCTGAATCTTTCGTGGGCGTCATCGTTCTGATGACCCGCGCGCCAACGACTGCGCCGAGACCTCGCATCTGCAGATCCGATGAGGCAAACGAAAGCAGCGCAAGTTCAAGTCGCAAGGATCAGCCCGGCGCCTTCTCTCGATCAGCGCCGCGATCTACAACATTTTTAGTATCCAGCAGCACGTGATCAGCAGGCACACGGCCAACGTCTGGCATGCGGTCGGCGACGAACACGAATGACAGGACATCTGACTCAATCTGTCAATTCTCCGTCGACTGATCATTCGCGCATCGAGCGAGTCGGCGCCGATGAAGTTGCTGCGATGGCGAGAGCGCATCGTTGGTGGACCAAACGCTTCTGCAAGCATAGCGTCTCAAGACTGACACTGCTTAGATCAGCCCATGGGAGCCATTTTTCATGATCTGTGACATGAATCGCTTTCTGAAGCCGATCCGGTTTGCCAAACGAAATCTCACTCTGTCGGGCGCGCTGTTGCTGGCTGCATGTTCAGCTGAGCAAGCCGCTGCGCCGCTGCCGCCCGAAGTCATTGCGGTAACTGTCAGCGTTCAGCCCGTTCCCAATATTGTCGAGTTTCCTGGGCGCGTGCAGGCTTTTCGCACATCAGAAGTACGCGCTCGTGTCGGTGGTGTTGTTCTTGCGCGGATGTATGATGAGGGCAGCGATGTCCCTGCTGGTAAATCACTGTTTGAGATCGATCCAAGCGAATTGCGCGCCAACGACAACGCGGCGCGGGCTCGTCTTGCTGGCGCGCAAGCAACGGCGGCCAACGCGCGTCAGGATATCCGTCGCTATGAAACGCTGATCGCGGAGCAAGCGATCAGCCAGCAGGATTATGATACGGCGCTTGCAAAAGTGCGCACGGCCGACGCCGAAGTCGCACAGGCGGAAGCGCAGCTGGCTTCGGCGCGGCTGAGTCTCGGCTATGCAACAGTGACAGCCCCCATTGCGGGCAGGGTAGGGCGAGCGCTTGTGACAGAGGGGGCGCTGGTCAGCGGCACGGCTGGCACTTTGCTCACGACGATCGAACAGATCGATCGCGTCTACGTCAATTTTTCTCAGTCCAGTTCGAGCATGCTTGCCGTTCGCCGCGATATCGAGTCCGGCAAGCTAGCTGTGCCGGATCTCAGTCGGGTTGAGGTGAAACTGGTCCTCGAAGATGGTGCTTCCTATCCTCAGGTCGGTCATCTCGATTTCCTCGACCTTTCGATCGATCTGAAGACCGGCACGGCAGCTCTCCGCGCGGCGTTTCCCAATCCGGATCAGTTCCTGCTGCCGGGGCAGTTTGTGCGCGCGCGTATTCAGGTTGGTGATCGTCCCGATGCGGTTCTTATTCCGCAGCGCGCTGTGCAGATGACTGCGGAAGGCGCGACGGTCATGGTCGTGGGGGCAGAGAATATCGCGGTCATTCGGCCCGTGAAGGTAGGCACGCCGGAAGCAGGTCAGTGGGCGATCCTAGAAGGACTGAAGCCTGGCGAGAGAGTGATTGTTGACGGCCTCCAAAGGGTGCGGCCTGGCCAACCCGTTCGTGTCGCCGACAGCAACCCCATGCCAGCCGGCAACTGACAGGAGGTCGAAATGAGTCCACGATTTTTCATCGATCGTCCTGTCTTCGCCTGGGTGATTGCGCTTGGCATTCTGCTGGCTGGCCTCATCGCGTTGCGCGGACTGCCGGTCGAACAGTATCCGTCCGTGGCGCCGCCCTCCCTTACGATCCGGACGACCTATCCAGGCGCGGATGCAGCGACGCTCGAGCAGAGCGTAACGCAAGTGATCGAGCAGGAGCTCAATGGCGTCGAAGGTTTTCTCTATATGTCTTCGACGAGCCAGTCGAACGGCGCCGCTTCGATCAAGGTGACCTTTGAAGCCGGCACGGACATCGACGTCGCTCAGATGGACGTACAGAATCGGCTTCGGCGCGTCGATCCGCGTCTACCGGAGCAGGTCCGGCAGCAGGGCGTTCAGGTCAATCAGGCGAGTAGCGGCTTTCTCCTGATCATCGCCGTCACCTCGAAGAGCGGCAATATGCCGGCGATTGAGGTGGGCAACCTCGTCAGTACCCGGATAACGGACGAGTTGCGCCGCATCGAAGGGGTCGGGGACGTCCAGTCCTTCTTCCCAGAATATGCTATGCGGATCTGG
>CALMWO010000415.1 GCA_937873805.1 uncultured Hyphomonadaceae bacterium | reverse complement strand
AAGAAAAACCTTCCCGGCTGGCCACGCATTTCGCCTATGATGGGGACCACCTATGTCGTCACCAACACGCAGAAATCGCCGTCCACCGACGCTCGTGTCCGCAAGGCACTCGGCATGGCGATGGATCGCGAATACATCACCGGCTCCATCCTTCGCGGCGGCCAGATCCCGTCCTACAACTTTGTGCCCATGGGCATGAATGACTACACGCCCGCCGAATTCAGCTGGAAATCGATGCCGCGCCCCGAACGCCTGAAGGAAGCTGCCAAGCTTCTGCAGGAAGCCGGCTACGGCCCGAACAAGCCGATCAAGTTCGAATACCTTTACCGCTCGACCGGCGACAATCCGCGCATCGCGCCCGTCATCCAGCAGAACTTCAAGGACATCGCTCCCTGGGTGCAGGCTGAAATCCGTCAGGTCGAAACCCAGGCGCTCTATGATGCGCTGAAGACGAAGAACTACGAGATCTCCGACACCGGCTGGGTCGCGGACTTCAACGACCCGTACAACTTCCTGTACCTGCTCGACTCGCGCACCGGCCCGATGAACTACGGCGCCTACAAGAACCCGGCCTACGACGCCCTGCTCGACCAGTCGGCCCTCGAAACCGATCCAGCCAAACGCTCAGCCATCCTCAAGCAAGCCGAACAGTTGATGCTCGAAGACGCCGCCGTCCTGCCGATGCTCACGCGCGTCACGCAGGATATCGTCTCGCCGAAGATCACTGGCTACGCAGACAACGCCGAAGACATCCACCGCACGCGCTATATGTGCAGGGTGAAGTAAAGGTCAGCTCTTGAATTCTCGGGCTGGGTCCTGACCCGGCCCGAGAATGCGCTCGACAAGAAGACCATACGAGTGGCGGCTGTAGAAGATTGCATGCGACTCATGGACATGCCGCCGTAGTCCGGTCGCAATATGGGATTGATCAGCGCCCATCGCCGGAAACGTCACGAGCATATCCATCGCTCTGCGGAGTCCGTCGCGATACCGAAGCTCTTGCTCAGAACCAAACCGGTCTGCGGTGTAAGATGCTATCGAAGACAGATCGGCTGCTGCATCTTTCGAAAACCGGACTTCATCCGCCACGGCGCTTCTTTCTGGCTGCCGCGGCTCCTGCTTCCCAAATCTCGTCAAACGTCTTTTCGCTGACGCCGCTCGCGCGCGCCCTCTCGATCATGACGCGCAGCTTGTCTTCGGCTTCTCGCTTCTCCTGATCCCGTCGCACCAGATCGCGGAAATACTCGCTGGTATTGTTGTACTCGCCCGACTCCACGCGGGTCGCGACGAATTCTTCCATCGCGTCACTCATTGAGATCGAAATCTTGGCCATGGAAAACTCCTGCGCTTGGCAGGAGGATAGCGCAGGTAGGAATAGATCGCAACTATTCCTACCCACATAGCGCCATGCGACTACCGCAGCTGTAGCGCCATCTCGTTGATCAGTTGCTTCACCTGCGTGGCGCTCTCGCCCATGTCACGATCATTGGTGCGGCTCGTGGAGCGCACGTCGATGCGTGATCCTTGCCCTTCCGGCACCACACGCACGGCGATGTCATAGACAAGGTCGTACCAGGGCGAGTGATAGACCGCTTCCATCATGCCTTCGGGCGGGCTCTCCAGCATGACATCCCAGCCAAGGCGCCGCGCCGCGGTCGCCGCCTCGATCGTCGCCTGCGCCGGGTTCTGCTTCACCTTCAACGGCATCACATCGATGTAGAATTTGCTCTGCGCTTCCGCGAAGCTCATGCCCGACCAATCACCATTGCCCTCAGGCACGATCGCATCGTCGCGCACGCGAATGGCGTTGGCATGCTCGCGCTCGCGCAGCGCCTTCTCGGTGAAGGCAACCGGCCTGCTCCAGTCCGTCTGCACATCGTTGATCGGCGGCAGCTGATCTTTCATCTTCGTTTGCGCATAGAGCGTCCCCGCCCCAACGCCTGCCGCCATCATCACCAGCACCGCCACGATCGCGCCGCGCTGCCGCTTGCCGACGAGTGAATACACAAGTCCCGCAAACCCAACGGCCACCGCGACGGCCATCACATACATGGCGACTTCGGCAAGATCGAAACGCGCAAAACTGCGCTCCACCAGTCCCATGCGGAACAGTGCGGGCCCGGCTGCAAGCAAGGCTACTCCAAGAGCGAACAGGAGAACGGCAAGCCCGAGCACGAGGACACGCCCCCTCCCGCCTCGCCGCTCCCCAGCTACTTCGCTCATTCAGCTGCCTGGATGCTCGGCAGCTTGTGGTCCTTGAAGGTCGCACGCAGCGCCAGCTTGTTGATCTTGCCTGTGGCGCCGAGCGGGATCTTGTCCGTGAACACCACATCGTCCGGCATCCACCACTTTGCGATCTTGCCGTTGAGATAGTTCAGCAAGTCTTCGCGCGTGGCCGTCGATCCCGGTTTCAACTCGATGATCAGCAGCGGGCGCTCGTCCCACTTCGGATGCGGCAGGCCGATCGCCGCGGCGCAGGCGACAGAGGGGTGTCCAACCGCAAAGTTCTCGATGTCGATCGACGAAATCCATTCGCCGCCCGATTTGATAACGTCCTTCGCGCGGTCGGTGATCTGCATGTAGCCATGCTCGTCGATGTTCGCGACATCGCCCGTATCGAAGAAGCCTTCGCCATCAAGAATGTTGCCGCCGGCGTTCTTGAAGTAGCCCTTGGCGACCGCCGGACCGCGCACGACCAGACGTCCCGCTGTCTTGCCATCGCGCGGCAGCAGCTCGCCCTCGTCGTTGATGGTCTTCATCTCGACGCCAAACGGCGGGCGGCCCTGCTTCAACTTGTACTTGATGATGGTGTCGTGGTCCTGAGCGAGCACGTTCTCGGTCATGGAGCCGAGCGACCCCAGTGGGCTCATCTCGGTCATGCCCCAGGCATGCACCACCTCGACCTGATAGTTTTCTTCAAACGCACGCAGGATGCGCTCGGGCACAGCCGAACCGCCGATCACGACGCGATTGAGATGCGGCAGCTTCTTGTTCGTCGATTCCAGATACTGAAGCAGCATCAGCCACACGGTCGGCACGGCCGCCGTGAACGTGACCTTCTCGTTCTCCAGCAGTTCGTAAATCGACTCGCCGTCCATCTTCGCGCCTGGCAGCACCAGCTTCGAACCCGTCGCCGGGCCAGAGAAGGCGAGACCCCATGCATTGGCGTGGAACATCGGCACAACCGGCAGCGTCGTGTCCGACGCGCCGATGCCGATCGCGTCCTTCTGCAGGCCGATCATTGTGTGCATGATGTTCGAGCGGTGCGAGTACAGTACGCCCTTGGGATCACCCGTCGTGCCCGACGTGTAGCAGAGCCCGCACGCCGTATCTTCCGGGAAGTCGCCCCACACGACGTCAGTCGAATGCGGCGCGATGTATTCCTCGTAGGTACGCAGGTTCATCGACGACTGCGGCTTGTGCGCAGCATCGGTCAGCACGATCCAGTGCTTGACGCTCGGCACCTTGTCCTTGATCGCCTCGATGATCGGTTGGAACGTGATGTCGTAGAAGACGTGCGTGTCTTCGGCGTGGTTGATGATCCACGCGATCTGTTCCGGGAACAGGCGCGGGTTCAGCGTGTGCAGCACCGCGCCGATGCACATCGTACCGTACCATGTCTCGATATGGCGCTGCGTGTTCCACGCCAGCGTCGCGACCCGGTCGCCCTTCTGCACGCCGTCAGCCAGCAACGCGTTCGAGCACTTGCGGGCGCGATAGTAGAGTTCCGAATAGGTCGAACGAACGATCGGCCCCTCGACCGAGCGCGTCACGATCTCGCGGTTGCCGTGGTTGAAGTGAGCATGCTCGATCACCTTGTCGACGGTCAGCTTCCAGTCCTGCATCTGGCCGGGCATCCAACCGCGCGGGATCGAGCTGGGTGTCGCCGAGGCGACACCGGGCGCAACCGGCTTGGCCGCTGCTTGCGCGGGAGCGGGCGCTGGCGCCGCTGCCTTGGTTTCCTGCTTGCCCTTGCCAAATCCAAACACCATCGACCGCCTCCCGTTCGCGCCTGAGTTGCGCTATTTGCAATATCCTAGACGCCGTCACGTACGGCTGCAATTCTTTCAAGGCGCAGAAACATGAGAGCATCGCTTGTAATGCCGGTTCTCATGGGGTTTTTCGTCGCAACCAGCTGCGGCGAACCAGCTGACCCGACAGCGACAGCCTCGACCGACGCCCCTGCCGCGCGTCCAGCTCCCACCTCAGCATCTCCCGGCCAACCACCTATCGCTGCTTCAGGCGCCGCGCTCTCTTCGCGTCTCGACTGCGTCCGCAAATCCGGCGGCGTCCTGCTCGTCGGCCATCGCGGCGGCCCCACGCGTGACTACCCGGAAAACGCCATCGAAACCTTCGCCCGCACCTACGAAGCCGGCACAAAGGTCATGGAAATCGACATCGCTGAAACCAAGGACGGCAAACTCGTCCTGATGCACGACGACGACCTCGACCGCACCTCCACCGGCACAGGCCTCGTCGCCGACCACACCCTCGCCGAAATCCAGTCCCTCAAGCTCGAGACCGGCACGAAGCTAACCACGTTCAGCCCGCCCACGCTTGAGGCCGCGCTCGCCTGGGCCGTGAAATCCGGCGCCATCCTCGAACTCGACAAGAAGCGCTCCGCCGCCTTCGCGCCCATCATCGCAGCGATCCGCGCCGCGAAGGCTGAGAACAACGTCTTCCTCATCACCTACACCGACGACCAGGCCATCGACGTCCACCGCCAGAACCCCGACCTCACCATCACCGCCACCATCAACAGCGCAGCCCGCCTCGACCGCCTCATCGCCGGCGGCGTCAAACCCGAAAACCTCATCGCCTGGACGGGCGTCGACCAACCCGATCCCCAACTCTGGCAGGCGCTCGCCGCCCGCGGCATCGAGAGCGCCTTCGGAACCACCGGCCCGCGGGACACTAGCCTCGACACGCTCTACTGGGAGGATCGCGATGGCTCCGAGTTCAACGATCTGGTCAGCGACGGCCTGACGATTCTCGTAACCGGACTGACCGACAAGACCGGCCGCCAGCTTGCCGCCCCGCGGCAAAAATCCGCCGCCTGCGGGCTCTGACGATTGATCTGTGAAATAATGCAGTCACCTGCTGCGATGCAGCAATTCTAAACTCTCGTGTGATCGGGGAGTTTGTATTCCGCTAGGGCAAACTAATTTCGTTGAAACTGTCCGCAATTCGCTTCCCGAGCGGTGATCATGCCCGTGCCAGTGCTGCGGCGCGGCGACACGGGCGCCGAGATTTCACTCGACGGCGCAAGCCTTGGCTGGGTAATTGGGCAAGAATGCGAACACTTTGCAGGGGGGTGCTAAGTGGCGCGGCCGGGAGTAGATTTGTTGTTAATGAGGGTTCGCCGGCATCCCTGTTGGTACGCGTCCGGCTCGCGCATTCCTCTGGCTCCACGAATCGTGGTCCAGCGCGCAGGTGAGGGCGTCAGGTTGGCACAAGTCCTGCTGATGGAATGAAGTTTTCGTAGGGCGGCGCATCGCGTCGCTCGCAGCGGATTCGGAGGCAGGGCCGTCGAGCCCCTTCCCTGGGTCCATGGATTGGGCGGGTAGTTGTGGGAATTGCTGAGATGAAGACGAGCGAAGCTCTGGTACGGGCGGCCAAGGAGTTCGGCGAACAAGGTTCGACGATCCCCGGCCTCGAACCCGCGCCGACCAAGCATGCGAAGCTCATCGCATGGGTGAAAGAGATCGCCGCGCTCACCAAGCCAGATCGCATTCACTGGTGCGATGGTTCGGAC
>CALMWO010000414.1 GCA_937873805.1 uncultured Hyphomonadaceae bacterium | reverse complement strand
CCAAGGCGGCCTACTTGGTCAAAGCAGGGATCCGAAAACCCGACGAAATCCTGCTGCTTGCCTTTGCGAAGAATGCCGCGGCAGAGATGTCGGAGCTGACCTGCCCCCCGGAAGTTCCCTCAGTCTGATGTAGAGTCTGCCCAACCTGAAGGAGCAGACGACATGAGGAAAAGCCGTTTCACCGAAGCGCAGACTATCGGGATGATCAAAGAGCAGGAGGCGGGTCTGCCGACGGCCGAGTTATGCCGAAAGCATGGGCTTAGCCCTGCGACGTTCTACAAGCTGAAAGCCAAGTATGGCGGGATGGACCTGTCGGATGCCAATCGGCTGAAGCAACTCGAGGCTGAGAACGCGAAGCTGAAGCGCTTGGTGGCAGATGTCATGCTCGACAATGTGGTTCTGAAGGATCTGCTGGGAAAGCCCTGACGACACCGGCCGAGCGGCGGGATGCGGTGCTGCGGGCGATGAGGGGTCATCCGATCTCTCAGCGCCGGGCCTGCGTCCTGATCGGTGTCGATCCGAAGACCGTGCGGCGCGAGCATCCGCCCGATAACCCGGAGATCCGGTTGGAAATGAACAAGATCGCCGAGAAGCGGCGACGGTTTGGGTATCGGCGCATTGGCGTCATGCTGGAGCGTGTGGGTATGGTGATGAATGAAAAGAAGCTCTATCGCATCTACCGGGAAGAGGGCCTGTCCGTCCGTCGTAGGCGTGGCCGCAAGCGGGCACGCGGCAGTCGCACGCCAATGCCGGTGCCGCTGCGCCCGAACCAGCGCTGGTCGCTGGACTTTCTGTCCGACACCTTCGGGGCCTGTCGCAAGTTCCGCATCCTGGCGGTCAACGACGATTGTTGCCGCGAGAACCTCACCCTGATCGCCGATACCAGCATCTCGGGGGCCAGGGTGGCGCGCGAACTGGACGCCTTGGTTCGCATCTACGGCAAACCGGCCTGCATCGTGTCGGACAACGGCACCGAGTTCACCAGCAAGGCCATCCTGAAGTGGGCTAACGAGAACGGCGTCGAATGGCACTACATCGACCCGGGAAAGCCGCAGCAGAACGGCTACATTGAAAGCTTCAACGGAAGCCTGCGCGACGAATGCCTGAATGAGGAGATCTTCGACAACCTGGCCGACGCCCGCCGCACGTTGGCCCTTTGGCGTTACGACTACAACAACGTCAGGCCGCATTCCTCGCTGGGGAACAAAACACCGGCAGAAGCGCGCCGGACGCTTGAGCTACTTGATGGCAACGCGCCCGGCGCGCTTGCCCAACCCGAAATCGACCACTATCAACCCCAAGGACTCTCGTTATGAACGAGGGACGACCGGGGGGCAGGTCACGAGAGCAACCAACGGCTTCCACTCGCCATTGAATAGTTCCCGAGCTCCAATGTTCCA
>CALMWO010000413.1 GCA_937873805.1 uncultured Hyphomonadaceae bacterium | reverse complement strand
CTGAAGAACTGGGTCGGATCCTTGATCCGCCAGCGTGCAATGGCGTCGACGTTCAGGCGTTGCTGGTCAGCGGCGGTGATCTCCGCCGATTCCAGATCGAAGCCCATGTTACGCTTATCGTAATAGATCACGTTCTCGACGACCGGGACCTTGAAATGCAGACCGGCCTTGCGCTCGGACACGTCCGAGTTGACGGCGTACTGGTACTGACCAAAGCGCAGCACGATGGCCTGCTGGTCGAGGGCGACGATGTAGAACGCGTTCGCCAGAATGACGATCACGGCCGCAGCGATCACGCCGCCGATGATAATGAGCCTTTGCATCGTTATTGCCCCTGCGGCGTTTGACGGCCGCGCAGCTGGTCGAGCGACAGGATCGGAACCGCGCCTGACTTGTTATCGAGGATGATCTGGTCCGTGCGGCCCATCACCTTTTCCATCGTCTCAAGGAACATGCGTTCGCGTGTCACGCGGGGCGCCGCACGATACTGTTCGTAAACGAGGTTGAAGCGATCGGCTTCACCGCGCGCGTTGGCGACCGAGGCAGCCTTGTAACCTTCGGCTTCCTGGATCGTGCGCTGGGCCTGACCTTCGGCTTCCGGGACGACCTTGTTCCGATAGGCGATGGCTTCCGCTTCACGCTTGGCCTTGTCCTGTTCGGCGCTGGAGACTTCACGCTGGACGTTGACGACCTCCTCAGGGGCAGAGGCGCCGCGCAGCGAGATCGAGATCACCTCGATGCCGGCTTTGTAGGAATTGAGCGTCTGCTGCATCAGATCGCGAACGCGGGTTTCGACCGTGGTGCGGCCCGTCGTCGTGATCGGCTCAAAGGCGGAAGTGCCGACGATTTCGCGCATCGCGCTCTCGCCGATCTGTTCGACCAGAACGTGGTTGTCCGGATTGCCGCCTTCAACGTCGACGACGTTGAAGAGGTAATCGCGTGGTTCGAAGACGCGCCAGTTGATGACGAAATCGATGTCGATGATGTTCTCATCGCCTGTCAGCATGAGGTTGGCGACATTAGTGCCGCCGATCTCGGTGCGGATCTCGGTGTTGACGGGCACGACGATGTGGCGCTCGATCGGGTTGGGCAGCCGGATGCGGAAGCCCGGCTCCTCATAGCGATGGAATGTTCCGAAACGCAGCACGACGGCGCGTTCCTGTTCGTTCACCTGATAGATGCCGGTGAACAGCCAGCCGACAATGCCGATCGCGAGGATGATGACCAGACCGGCTGCGCCGAAACTGCTCCCACGGCCCGCGCCGCCGCCGTTTGATCCACCGCCGGAACCGCCGCCGTCCTTGCGCTTGAAGCGCTCCTGCATGCGGCGCAGGGTTTCTTCCAGATCGGGACGATCCTTGTTGCTGCCGCCGCCAGGTTTGTTGCCGGGACCATTGGAGCCGCCGCCGGGCTTGCCCCAGGGGCTTTCGCCACCGCCGCCGCCATTGTTGTTATTGTTGCCGCCGCTACCCCAGGGACCTCCGCCCCCGCCGCTGCCCTTGTTGTCGTTCCAGGGCATAGGCCCGTCCTCCTGAGTACACGTGTCTGGAGATTTGTGTCCTCCAGTAGTTGAGCCCGCATTAAAGCGGCTTCAAGGCTGGCACATAAGACAGTTTCACCCAGCGAGCGACTTGCGCAGACCCTGACAAACGCGTGATTCATGCCTCTCAGAACTTGGTGAAGGACTTCGACAACCAAGCTCCCGTAACCAGCATTACTTACTGATCAGGCCGTAAACGGACGAATCACCCGCCTTGGCGACGTTCTTGCAGCCGTGGAGACCCATGCTCGCCAGCCCTTCGACCGCACCCGAACCTGCGACGCCCGAAGGCGTTGGCGCCCCTGTGCGTCGCGAAGTCACGGTCGTTATCGCAGCCTGGCGCGCGTCGGGGACCATTGGCCGGGCTGTCGCCTCTGCCCTGGCGCAGCCTGAAGCGGCTGAAGTGGTTGTCGTCGATGATGCATCAAATGATGATGGGGCCACGCTCGCCGCCGCCCGCGCCGCCGACGATGGCACGGGCCGGCTGATCGTTCTGGAGCTCGAGAAGAATGCAGGCCCGTCGACAGCGCGGAACACGGCGTTGCGGGCCAGCAAGGCAGCGTGGATCGCTGTTCTGGACAGCGATGATTTCATGCAGCCCGGACGCCTCGCCAAGCTGCTCGCTCTTTCGCAAGCCGGCTACGAACTGATCGCCGACGACCTGTTGCAAACGCCGGAAGGCCAGCCCGCTTCGGCGGGGCAGCCGCTGTGGTTCCGCGATGACACGATCCCGATCGACATCGATTTCACGTTTTTCATCGACAACAACATCTCCAAACGGTCGCGGATGCGGCGGGAGCTGGGCTTTCTCAAACCGCTCGTTCAGCGCGCCTTCCTGGAGAAATACGGGCTTGTCTATGACGAGACGATGCGGCTGGGCGAGGACTACGATCTCTACGCCCGCGCCCTGAGCCTCGGCGCAAAAATGCGCCTGATCCCATGGACCGGCTATGTCAGCGTCATGCGCAGCAATTCGCTATCGGCAAAGCACGACCGCCGCGACCTTGCAGCTCTGGCGGCTGCGGACGACCGCCTGCTGGCTTCGGGCCGGATTTCCGCGCAGGACGCCAGGCTCGTCAAACGACACCGCTTTTCAATAGACTCCCGCATCGCCTGGATCGATTTCATGACCGGGGTGAAGGGCGGGAAACCATTTCAAGTTCTTGGAGTCATCCTGAGGGATGTCAGGCAGACACCGTATGTACTTCGGCTCGCCTTCGAACTCTTTTTGCGGCGGGCAGGAAATCTGATAGCAGGGCGCTCGTCACACTGAACGAGCCGGAATGCCCTCGCCCCTCGAAACCACCATTCGCGCAGCCCTCGACACCGTGCAGGACCCTGCTTCGGGCAAGGGCCTGAGCGCATCCGGCCGCGTGACGGGGCTTGTCGTGCGCGCCGATGGCAAGGTTGGCTTCGTGCTGGAGACGGGCGTCGGCGCGGCGGATGAGCCGCTTCGCAAGTCGGCGGAAGATGCGGTCGCGCGCGTAGCAGGCGTCACGGCGGTGACAGCGGTGCTGACCGCTGAAGCGACCACAGGGGCCCGCACGGTCACGCCTGCGCGGCCCCAGATTCCGGCACGGGCGCCGGTTGCGGCCCCGGCGCCTGCTCCTGTTACCCGGCCGGCCCGCGGGATCGTGGCCGTCGCATCTGCCAAAGGCGGCGTCGGCAAGTCGACCGTTGCGGTGAACCTTGCTGTGGCGGCGGCACGTTCGGGCCTGCGCGTCGGGCTATTGGACGCCGATGTGTTCGGTCCCTCGCTGCCGACCATGCTGGGCACGGTGGGCATCAAGCCTGAACTGACGCCGGCCAAGAAGATGAAGCCGGTGATGGCGCATGGGCTGGCGACGATGTCGATCGGCTATCTGGTTGATCCCGATCAGGCCGTGGTGTGGCGCGGGCCGATGGTGATGTCGGCCGTGAACCAGCTGATCAACGATACGGACTGGGGGGATCTCGATCTGCTTTTCATCGATACGCCGCCGGGCACGGGCGAGGTGCAGCTGACGTTGGTGCAGAAGCTGCCGCTCGATGGCGCTGTCATCGTCTCGACGCCTCAGGAAGTTGCGCTGGCTGATGTGCGACGGGGCGTTGGCATGTTTCGCAAGACGGCTGTGCCGGTGCTGGGCGTGATCGAGAACATGGCCTGGTTCGAGCAGCCGGACGGCAGTCGCGCCTACATCTTCGGGAAGGAAGGCGCACAGCGCACGGCCGGCGAGCTGGGCGTGCCTTTCCTGGGCGCCCTGCCCATCCTGTCTGCGCTGCGCGAAGGCGGAGATGCCGGCGTTCCCGCCGCCACGGGCGCGAGCAATGCCGCCGAAGCCTTCCGCCTGCTGGCCGAAGCTGTCAGCGAAGCGCTTGCCGCCTCACCGAACAAGCCCGCTCCCACGATCGTATTCGAGTGAAACGGCGCCATATTCCGATGCCTTCGCCGGCGGCGGCAAATTCTTAACGAAACACAAACAGCGCCAGCGAATTTCTCCGTTAGCCATACGCCTGATTGAAACCGTGATGGGTTATCACAGGCTCTCCCGAGGACAGTCGGGCAAAGGCGGGGAATACAACGTGATCAATACCCAGCACATAATCGTTGCCGATGCCGTTTCGCATACGCGCAACCTGGTGGCCGACGTCCTGCGTTCGCTTGGCTACTATTCGATCTTCCATGCCCGCGATGGAAACGAACTGCTTGATCTGACGATCGAGTACGAGCCGCGTATCATCATCACGACGTCGCGCCTGCCCGGGCTTTCCGGGCTGGAATTCACACGCCTGGTCCGTGATGGGCACAAGAACATATCGCGCCTGCTGTCGATCATCGTGATGACGGACACGCCGACCAAGGCCTTCCTTGATGCCGCGCAAGCCAGCGGCGTCGATGAGATGCTGGTGCGCCCCTTCACGGCGCAGGCGCTTCAGGTGCGGATCAAGGCTGTGCTCGACCGGCCACGTCCCTTCATCGACAGCGCCGTCTATGTGGGACCCTGCCGCCGCCGCCGGATGATCGCGGACTATGTCGGACCG
>CALMWO010000412.1 GCA_937873805.1 uncultured Hyphomonadaceae bacterium | reverse complement strand
AGGGTGACCGGATCGAGATCGATATTCCGAACCGTTCTATCCGGCTGGCTGTGCCGGATGATGTGATCGGCCATCGCCGTCGCGCGGAAGAAGCCCGTGGCAAGGCCGCGTACACGCCGAAGGCGCGCACGCGCGTGGTGTCAGCGGCGCTGAAGGCTTATGCGGCGCTGGTCACGTCTGCGGATACCGGCGCGGTGCGCGATCTTTCACAGCTCGAGAAATAGCGATCAGACGAAGGGACGTGTCGGGTCCGGCGCGCCGAAGGGCGGGAGTTGGCCGACGTCGGCGCGTTCGATGTCGCTGAGTGTGGCCCAGGCCTGCAGAACCGCCTCGCGCTTGACGCGCCATTCTTTCTGCAGCGACTGAAGGCGGGCGAAGGATGGCCAATCATGGTCCATCAGATTGAGACCGTTCAGGTTGGGGGCTGCGCCTGGGGAGAGATCGACCTCATCAGGATTGTGGCTCAGCGCATCAGAAACGTGGGCGAGCAATTCGGCCAACTCGCCCATGAACTGCTCGAGCTCATGCAAGCTGGAGAGGCGCGCTTCGTAGATCTGTCTGCGATCCGGCTCGGTCGACGCGGGCATGTGGATCCCCCCAATAACCACAGAAGACGAGGGGGATAGTGCGTGTCCAATGGTTAATTTTTGATCGTCGTTTGATAACGTTTGCGGGGTGGGGTTAGCAAAAACCCCAACAAACGGGCTGGCGGGCTAGGCGCTGCCTGGCGACTACTCGTTCCGCGTTTCCTTCCAGCCGTCGCGCGGGCGCATGGCGGCGGGAGAGGGCGGCATCATAGCGGCGCAGCTTTCCGGCTCCATCGTCGAGAGGACGGAGGCGACGCGCCAGGCGCCGTCCAGATGGACGAGGTCGAACGCGTCGATTCCGCAATGCACCTGCTCGCCATTGTCGCGCAATTCGTAGGGCGCCCACACCTGGGCGAGGCCGCCGCGCACAGTGACTGTCGGGTCCCAGTAGCGCTCGATGAAAGGATCGGCGTCCGGGTCCGGCTCCATCATGCTGGCGTTGGTGTAGGGGCGAACGGGCTGCTCCTCGCCGGGTTTGATGGTCTGTATCCAGGAAACGCCCTCGGTTATCAGGATTTCCTCCAGCGCTTCGTCATCGTGATTGCCGATGGCGAGCAGGAAGCGATCGACGGTCGCGAGGATTTCGGATTCGTAGGGTGACTTCGCTGTGGCACCAGTGGATGCGGCCGGCGCTGTGCCGCTCGTGGCGCAGCCAGCGAGAGCGGAGGCGAGTGCTGCTGTGGCCAGAAGACGTTTCATGCGGACACCTGTGCTGCGACCCTACGAAAGGCTAGCATCAGGTCTTGTCCGGGCGAAAAGCACAAGGGCGCCTGAAATGTCCCGAGGTTCGATACGGGGAGTTCAATGACACTTTCTCGTGCGCGTCCGATGACCTGCGAGCGTTGCGGCGCCGTGTTCGGCTGCAATTTGGATGGGCCGTGCTGGTGCGGGGAGGAGCCGTACAGGCTGCCACTGCCTGAAGCGGGCAAGTCGGTTTATGCGGACTGCCTGTGCGCGGCGTGTCTACGCGACGTGGCGTTGAAAGCGGATTAATCGTCCGATTCTGCGCTGGCGTTTGCGGCGGGGCTGACTAGCTTGCGGCTGGGCTGAATCGGGCAGGGAGAGCGGCATGCCGCAGGCATTCTCAAACATGATGACGCCGGTGCTGGCGCTGGTCGCGTGGACACTGGTGATTCTGGTGTGGCTGTATGCGCGCCGTATTCCGGCGATGCGCAAGGCGGGGATCGACCCGGCGAAGATCAAGGGCTCGGAGAGCTATGCCAGCATGCCGCCCATGGACCCCAAGGCCGTGTGGGTGGCGGACAACTACAACCATCTGCACGAGCAGCCGACAATCTTCTATGCGTTGTGCGTGTATTCGCACCTGGCCGGTGTGGTGGATGGGGTGAACGTCGGACTGGCGTGGGCGTATGTGGCGATCCGCATCGTGCATAGCTTCATCCAGATCACGACGAACTTCGTGCCGCTGCGCTTCGTGGTGTTCAACATCGGCTCGCTGGTGCTGATGATTCTGGCCATCAGGAACGTGCTCGGGTTGTTCGGGATCTGACCAAATAGTACTGGCCTCGGCCAAGTATGGGCTGGCGCCCGAATTCCGGCGTGTCCTGTCTGGTCTGTCGATTGCAGGAAATGATCTGACTGGCACTGCTACGGGCGGCGGGTGGGAGAGACAAAGTTGGACATTGCTGCGCGATTGCAGAGACTTGCGTCCTGGCCATTGTCTCAAGGCGGCACAGTGCGATTTTCACTGGCAGTGGCCTTTGGGCTCTGTTGTCTGCCCGGTTTTAGTTTTGTGCTTGGACAGGTTTTCCTGCTGGCCGGCGGACGCCTTTCGTTTGTTCCGGCGATCTTGATCATCCTGACGACCCTGGGTCTTGTGCTGGCGATGGTCTGGCGTCTTAGCCGGAGTTGGTCTGCGCCTGCGGCAGTGCTGGCGATCGTTGTCGTGGCAGGGCTGGCCTGTGGCGTCATCTACGACACGTCTTTCGATGGCCAGCAGTATCACTACGACGCTGTCGCTTCATTGTCGCAGGGATGGAATCCGTATCGCGACGCCGTGCCAACGAATGCAGATGTGGCTGTGGTTGGCGCGCTTGCGCCGTGGGTGAGTCACTATCCGGCCGGCGCCTGGATATCAGCCGCCGTGCAGGTGGCCGCGGGCATTCCGCTTGAAGCGACCAAAAGCCATGCCCTTCTGATGTTGGCAGGACTTCTGTTCGTCGTATTTGGCGCGGCGCGTGAGTTTGGCGTGACGCCGATGAAGGCCGCTGTGCTTGCTTTGCTTGCAGCCGCCAATCCTGTCCTGCTGGTTCAGCTCTTCACCCGAATGAATGACGGCCTGCTCAGCGCAAGTCTCGCGCTGATGGTGGTGTTCGCAATGATATGGGTTTTGAAGCGCGAACGATGGGCGATGATCCCGGCGATCGCGCTTCTGTTGTTCGCATTGAATCTCAAGTTTTCGGCAGTTCTGATAGGAGCGTTCTTCTGCGCCATCGTTTGTGGCCTCGCGCTCTGGTTGAGGGGGTGGCGGCGAGCTTTGCAGGTTGGCAGCGTTCTGCTGGCGACGGGGGCGGCCGGCATCCTACTAGTGGGCGCTCACCCTTACGTCACCAACACGGTCGGTCATGGCAACCCATTCTATCCGTTGATGGGTGATAGCCCGCTCGACATTGTGTCGTCAAACGTCCCGCCCCTGCTTGAGCAGCTCAATCCCGTTGAGCGTCTTGGCGTATCTTATTTTGGCGCGACGGCGAACGGCTACAATCCGCCGGACGAACGTATCAAGCCGCCGTTGATGCTCTATCCGAGTGAACTGACCTATGCGGGTATGTTCGATACGCGGATCGCGGGATTCGGGCCGCTTTTTTCGGCGGCTCTTACATTGGGCATTGTGCTTGCGGCCGTGATGTTGCTCGCGCGAGGCCGGACGCAGACGACGAGTTTGATGCTTGCCACAGCTGGTGCGTTCGTCGTGCTCGGCTTGATCCTGCCAGAACCATGGTGGGCGCGTTATGTGTCGCAGGTGTGGTGGTCGCCAGCACTCGTTGCTGGCGCGGCGCTGATGGCGGACGGGCGCAGGTTGCGGGTTGCCGGCTGGGTGCTTGTAGGGGTCATGGCGGCAAATGCGGGTCTGGTTGTGCTCTCGGCGGCAAAGTATGTCGGGCAGCGCAATCTCGACGTTCGCAGTCAGATTGCGGAGATGGGCCGTGCGCCGGGGAAACTCTGCCTGTACGTCGGCGAGATGCATGCGCGGCTGGCGCTGTTGGGAGATCTCAAGCAGTCGCTGCGGATTGAAGGCCAGCCCCTGCAGGGTTGCGAGGTGGTCCCCCTTGCGGCCGGGTTCAACCAGACCCCGGCAGGTTACTGCTCCTGCCCCTGAGGGCTCTGGACGCGCCCGCAGGCTTGGCCCATATGGGGCGCCTTCCCCTGAAGGACATCCATGGCTGCCCTATCTGAAAGCCGTTTGCGACAGATGATCGACCGCTTCGAGCAGGTCGAGGCGCGTATGGGCGTGGCGACGGAAGCCAAGGAAATCGTGCAGCTTTCGCGCGATCATGCCGAACTCAAGCGGATTGCCGAGAAGGCGCGCGAGGTCATCATGCTGCGCGGGCAGCTTGCCGAGGCGGAAGCGCTGATCGAGGACACGACGGCGGACCGTGATTTCGTCAACATGGCGATCGAGGAACGGGGGGAGCTGAAAGAGAAGCTTCCCGATATCGAGCGTGAGATGCAGCTGATGCTGCTGCCGAAGGATCGCGACGATGACGGTTCGGCCATCATAGAAGTTCGCGCCGGTACGGGCGGCGATGAAGCTGCGTTGTTCGCGGGCGATCTGTGGCGGCAATACCAGCGTTACGCCTCGACGCGTGGCTGGCAGGTCGAGCTTGTGTCTGCCACCGAGGGCGAGATGGGCGGGTACAAGGAAGTCGTCGCCCAGCTGAACGGCGGGGGCGTGTTCGGACGCATGAAGTTCGAGAGCGGCGTGCATCGCGTTCAGCGCGTGCCGGCAACGGAAGCGCAGGGCCGTATCCATACGTCGGCAGCCACCGTCGCGATCCTGCCAGTGCCGGAGGAAGTGAACATCGAGGTTCGCGACCAGGATATCCGCATCGATACGTATCGGTCTTCGGGCGCGGGCGGTCAGCACGTCAACAAGACCGACTCGGCCGTGCGCATCACCCACTTGCC
>CALMWO010000411.1 GCA_937873805.1 uncultured Hyphomonadaceae bacterium | reverse complement strand
CCCACGACTGTGTCGCCGCGGCGGCCACGATCTGCTGCGCCAACACATCCAGCGCGCCACGGCGCGGCCCGGGACCGTCCAGCTCTCCCGCCGCCACAGCCTCTACAGCCGCCCGGCATTCAAGCACCTCAAAGCGATTGGACGGCGCAAGCAGCGCCCGGCTTGGTTCATCCATCCGGTGGTTCGGCCGGCCGGTCCGGTGGATGAGTCGTGACGCTCCTTTCGGTGCGCCCGTCTGGACCACCAGGTCGACATCGCCCCAGTCGATTCCCAAATCCAGCGTCGACGTGCAGACAACGGCCTTCAGCTTGCCCGCCGCCATGTGCGCCTCGACCTTCCGCCGCTGTTCCACATCAAGCGAGCCGTGGTGCAGGGCGATGGGCAGCGAGTCCTCGTTGACGCGCCACAACTCCTGAAATGTCATCTCGGCTTGGCTGCGTGTGTTCACGAACACCAACGACATCTTCGCTGCCTTGATCGCGGCATAAACCTCGCGGATATTGTGCCGTCCCGTGTGGCCTGACCACGGAATGCGCGCCTCGCTCTCCAGCACGGAAATATTGGCGCTGGCGCCGCCCTGATGCCGGATGATGGGCGTATCCGGCCCGAGCCAGCGCGCCAGCGCATCCGGGTCACGCACCGTCGCCGATAGCCCGATATGCCACGCCTGTGGCGCCCATGTTCTCAGGGTCGCCAGGCAGAGTGAGAGCAGGTCGCCCCGCTTGGACTGCGCGATCGCATGCACCTCGTCCACGATCACGGCGCGTAGATCTGCGAAGAACCGCCCCGCATGTTCCGACGCTACCAGAAGCGCCAATTGCTCCGGAGTCGTCAGCAATATGTCTGGCGGCTTCGCCCGCTGCCTCTGACGCCGCGATGCACTGGTATCCCCCGTCCGCGTCTCCAATGTGAGATCGAGCGCCATCTCCTCGACCGGCGCATTGAGGTTCCGCGCCACGTCCGTCGCGAGAGCCTTCAGCGGCGAAATGTAGAGCGTGTGCAACGCTGGGTGGACCCGCTTGGGCGCTTCGGCCAGCTCGATCAGGCTTGGCAGGAAGCCCGCCAGAGTCTTGCCGCCGCCCGTAGGCGCGATCACCAGCCCGCCTTGTCCACGCCGGGCAGCCTCAATCAGCCCGGCCTGATGCGGCCGAAGGCTCCAGCCGCGCGACGCAAACCAGTCCGCGAAACGTGGCGGCAGAAGGCTCGGCGCTGTCTGATCGTCAGGCATTACAACAAGATAGGCGTTCCGGCCCGGCCTGTCCCCTCCGCCAGCCGCAGGTTAACTGGCCCTGCCCGCAGCTTAACCTTTTGTTGGCCATAACAGAGGAAACTCCATGCTCATGACGGTTTCCATTCGCGCATCCCTGATCCTCAGCGCGCTAGCGATGGCTGCGCTGACGGCGGCGTTTGTTGATCCGCCACATGCTGAAGAAGCCAAGAAGTCCGCTCATCCCCCCCACTGGTCCTATGGCGGCGAGGGCGGACCTGAGCATTGGGGCGAGCTTTCGCCTGACAACAAGCCCTGCGCCGCCGGCGCACAACAATCTCCCATCGACCTGTCCGGCGCGATGAGCGCGAGCGTGGATGCGCCACATCCGCACTGGGTGCCTGCGCGCGGCGGCGTGGTCATCAACAATGGCCACACCATCCAGGTCGACGTCGGCAGCGGTGGCGGCATCACGTTGAATGGCAAGGACTACGTCCTCAAGCAGTTCCACTTCCATCACCCCTCCGAACACACGATTGATGGGAAGCAATTCCCGCTCGAAGTTCACTTCGTCCACGCATCCTCGGATGGAGAGCTAGCTGTTGTCGGCGTGATATTCGCTGAAGGCGCTGCGAACCAGAACCTGGATGCGATATGGGCGACGGCTCCGGGGCGCGAAGGCAAGGCCGCTGTCGCATTCGACATCGATGTCGCCAAATTCCTGCCGATGAAATCGGACGCGTTCCGCTATGAAGGGTCGCTCACCACGCCGCCATGCTCGGAGACGGTCCACTGGACCGTGATGGCCGCGGCGCAGACGGCATCGCCAAGCCAGATTGCCGCTTTCTCCACCCTGTTCCCGTGGAACGCTCGCCCGGTGCAGCCGCTCAATCGGCGTTACGTCCTGAAGACTTCGGGCTGAGCTTCCAGCGCGACGCACGCCACAGCCATGGCGCGGCGACGAACACGATCACCCCGAACATCGTCAATCCGATCAGCACATAGTTGAACACGAACTGGAATGTCGGGAACTGCGTCCAGTTCACGACCAGCGTCGTGATCATGGTGGCCACGCTCAAAGCGATACCGGCATGCGGGCGCGCAAGAAGCAGCCAGAACACGACCAGATCAACAAGACAGATCCCATACCAGAACCATGGCGCCCAGCTGGGCGCTGGCCCGTAGTACCAGAGATCGCCATGCGCGATCACCCAGCCGACATGGCTCGCCGCGCCGAATACAAAACCCCACGCCAGCCAGACACGAAAGCGATCCGCCGCATTCATCTGCGTGCGCCACGCCACGTTGATCTCGCGCAGGAATCTCACGCGAGCATCTTCTTAAGCCGTGCATAATCGGCTTTCGAGTTGTGTCGCTTGTCCATCGGCACCTCGGCCAGAAGGACCACATCGATCGGGCCAAGCTGTGCCGCTCGCCGCTGCAATGCCGACTGATCGAGGCCGTCGCCCGCTAGCGCAAGCTTCGCTCTAGCGTCGCCCGCCAGCAGCGCAGCCTGTCGCACACCGGGCCAGCTCAATGCCGCAGTCTCGACCGCAAATGGAAACAGCCCTCCGCTCGCCGCCTCCCGCCGCCCCAACAGCCATAACCGGCCGTGTTCATCCAAACGCGCGGCATCGCCGGTTCGGTGCCACAACTTTCCACCGTTGAAGGATTTGGTCGACTTGTCGTCACCCGGATCGAGATAGCCGCGGTTCACGTGCTCGCCTGCGACAAACACCTCGTGATCGCGTATGTCGACGTCGATCTCGGGGATAGGCTGGCCAGCCAGCAAGCCGGCACCGCTTGCCATTGCCTCCCAGTCTGCGGGGCCGATCCCTTTCAGTTCCAGATGCGCAATCGGCTCGGCCTCGGTCGATCCGTAGACCGCATGCACGGCGGCCTCGGGTGCTGCGCGCGCTATGACATGGAGCAGGTTAGGAAACACCGGCCCGCCGCCCGTGAATACAGCCTCCAGCTGATCCATCGGCGCGGCGCCCGCCGCGATCTGCGCGCACACGGCGGGCGGCGCGACGATACGATTGACGCGATGTTCCAAAATCTG
>CALMWO010000410.1 GCA_937873805.1 uncultured Hyphomonadaceae bacterium | reverse complement strand
CCGATCAAAGGGGCCTTCAGGTCGAACACTGGCTCGACTCACCCTAACGCGGGACGACGTTCAGAGTAACAAAATGCTTTCAGCTGATGCTCCGCATCGGCTGACTCGACCAGCCGTGAGGTGGTCGAGGCGCACGCTGTGTCGTCATCGACAAACCAGCCCGGCCGACATGACTTCGAGCATCTCGAAGGGTCACGAACCTCCGCTCATCGTCGCATGAGCTATAGGCTCTGCCTCTATCGCTCATCGATGACCTTCAGATCATCAACCGGATCGTTGAAAACCTGCTTGGTACCGGCTATGGTGATCCAACGGACTACCGAAGGAGAGTGTGATGGGCGTGCACAAGCAGAGCGTCAGCTTCACGGACGCGGCTTTCAACTTCGCGCGTGAACTGGTCGAAAGCGGCGAGTACCCGAACATCAGCGCCGCCGTCTCTGGCGAAATGGCACGCGCACGGGCCGCGCGGGAGCGGGAGCGCATGATCTTCGAAGCCGAGATCCAGCGGCGCCTTGCGCTTCCTCTGGATGCCTGGGAACCTGTCCGAACGGGCGAGTCCATCACGTCCGGCGCACGTTCTCATCTTGCCCGACTTGCCAAGGCCAACGGTGGCAGCGCCGCCTGATGCGTCTCGTTCGACACCCGCTTGTCGAGCAGGATCTCGCAGCCTTGGTTGATCACATCATTGACGTCACCGGTGGGGATTTCGACGCGGCTGGACGGCGCCTCGATGAGGTGGACGACCTCCTTACCGACATCAATACCAACCCGCTTTCCGGTGTTCGGTTGGCGCCGCCACTTGACGGGTGGCTGGTGAGGCATGGTGGACGCGGCCATCGACTGACGATCGTGTTTCGCGCGGACCTCGCCCAAGACTGCATCTTCGTCGCACTCGTTGCCTTCGGCGGGCAGGATTGGTTGACGGAAAGCGAGACGAGGAAATCCTTCGGTCGATAACCGATGGACGGCAGTAGCCGGCAGGCACGTACGGCAGTTCAGCTTTGCGCTTACAGGCGGGCTTCGCATAATGAAGATTATGTAATCACATCGGACTGATCGATATTCTCGTCTAGCTTCGAGATGCCTGACTGTTGATTTCCACTGAGAGCTGACCCGGTTCGGCCGAAGATTTCCATTGAGATTTGACCCATGTGACCCTGCCCCGAGCGAAGCGCGAGGGGGTCAACGGAGTGATCGACATGGGACTACTGAACGTGATCCGGAAGCTGCGCCTTCGACAGGGTTTGCCGATCCGCGAGATCGCGCGGCGCACTGGACTGTCGCGCAATACCATCAAGAAGTATCTGAAGGCTGATGTCACCGAGCCGCATTTCGCGACGCCGGAGCGCCCGAGCAAGCTTGATCCCTTTGCCGAGAAGCTGGCGGTCTGGCTGAAGACCAATGCTGGCAAGCCACGCAAAGAGCGGCAGACGTTGACGAAGATGCACGCCGATCTGGTGACGCTCGGCTTCACCGGTTCTTACAATCGTGTGGCGGCCTTCGCGCGAGAATGGCGGGCAGATCGGCAGCGTGAGCAGCAAACGACGGGTCGAGGGACGTTCGTTCCGCTGGCCTTCCGTGCTGGTGAAGCGTTCCAGTTCGACTGGAGCGAGGACTTCGCGGTCGTCGGCGGTGAGCGCACGAAGCTTCAGGTCGCCCATATCAAGCTGTCGCACAGTCGGGCCTTTCTCCTGCGCGCCTATCCTTTGCAGACCCATGAGATGCTGTTCGATGCCCATTGGCACGCGTTCCGGGTCTTCGGCGGCGTGCCGGAACGGGGCATCTACGACAATATGAAGACGGCGGTTGATCGTGTGGGCCGCGGAAAGGCCCGTGAGGTCAACATCCGCTTCCTCGCCATGGCGAACCACTATGTCTTTGAGCCCGAGTTCTGCAATCCGGCGGCGGGTTGGGAGAAAGGGCAGGTCGAGAAGAATGTCCGCGACGCCCGTCATCAGATGTTGCAGGGCATGCCAAACTTCCCTGACCTCACCGCGCTGAACACCTGGCTGGAAGAACGCTGCCACGAGCTGTGGCATGAGACTGCCCATGGCACGCTGCACGGGACCATCGCCGATGTCTGGGCGGCGGAACGGAAGACCTTGATGCCTCTGCCAGTGGCATTCGACGGCTTTGTCGAGGTGAGCAAGCGTGTCTCACCCACCTGCCTGATCAGCTTCGAGCGCAATCGCTACAGCGTCCCAGCTTCGTTTGCGAACCGACCTGTCAGTCTTCGGATCTATCCGGATCGGTTGGTGGTGGCGGCGGAGGGCAACATCCTGTGCGAACATGCTCGCCTGATCCAGCGCAGCCACAAGTTGCCTCCGAAGACGATCTATGACTGGCGGCATTATCTGGCCGTCGTGCAACGGAAGCCCGGGGCTCTCCGCAATGGCGCGCCCTTCCTGGAATTGCCATCTGCCTTCAGGCATTTGCAGGATCAGATGCTCCGCAAGCCCGGCGGTGATCGCGAGATGGTCGACATCCTCGCGCTTGTCTTGCAGCACGATGAGCAGGCCGTGCTGACCGCCGTGGAACTGGCCCTGACCGAGGGCGTGCCCACCAAGACCCATGTGCTGAACCTCCTGCACCGCCTCGTCGACGGCAAGGTGATCGGTGGTCCACCATTGGATACTCCGCAAGCGTTGATCCTGCGGCGAGAGCCCAAGGCCAATGTGGAACGCTATGACGCCCTGCGCAGTCAGATCGCTGGAGGCCGCCATGCGTCATGACCCGGCCGCAGGTGCCATCGTCATCATGCTTCGGAGCTTGAAGATGTATGGCATGGCCCAAGCCGTTGAGGATCTCATCGAACAGGGCGCACCTGCATTTGAAGCCGCCATCCCAATTCTATCGCAACTGCTGAAGGCCGAACTGGCCGAACGAGAGGTGCGCTCCATCGCCTATCACATGAAGGCGGCACGCTTCCCAGCCTACAAGGACCTCTCGGGCTTCGACTTCGCCGCAAGCGAGATCAACGAGGCCACTGTCCGGACGCTGCATCGCTGTGAGTTCCTCGACGGCGCGCAGAATGTCGTCCTGATCGGGGGACCGGGCACCGGCAAGACACATGTCGCGACGGCTCTTGGTATCCAGGCAATAGAGCATCACCGCCGCAGGGTCCGCTTCTTCTCCACCATCGAACTGGTCAATGCCCTCGAACAGGAAAAGGCCAAGGGTAAAGCAGGCCAGATTGCCGAAAGCCTGACCAAGCTCGACCTCGTGATCCTCGACGAGCTCGGATACCTGCCCTTCAGCGCCTCGGGCGGGGCGTTGCTGTTTCACTTGCTGAGCAAGCTTTACGAGCGCACCAGCGTCGCGATCACCACCAACCTCAGCTTCAGCGAATGGGCCACGGTCTTCGGCGACGCCAAAATGACTACTGCCTTGCTCGACCGCCTCACACACCGCTGCCACATCCTCGAAACCGGAAACGACAGCTTCCGCTTCAAAGCAAGTTCAGCCGCAGCAGCCCGAAAGAAGAAGGAGTGAAACCGTGCATTGACCCAAACATGACCCGAAATCCATAATCAAAGGTGGGTCACTTCTCGATGGAAAACCCGGGTCAGCTCTCAGTGGAAATCAACACGATGCAAACCGAAATCTTCTGGCGGCTTTGCGGCGAACCGGTCGATGGCGATGACGACTGGACCCGCTTCCGCGTCCGGCCGGGCGCACTCTTCCTGGTGGGCGACCCCAAGCAGGCGATCTATCGCTTCCGGGGCGCCGATGTCGGCGCCTATG
>CALMWO010000409.1 GCA_937873805.1 uncultured Hyphomonadaceae bacterium | reverse complement strand
TCCAGTTCCGCTCCGAGAATGACGATGTCGAAGACCGCGCCCGCAACGACCTGGCGCAGGCCGCGCAGGAAATGCGCTCCTCGCTCCTCTCCTCCGCCGAAGCCTTCCGCACGCTGCTGGTCGGCGCGCAGGAAACCTTCCGCATCTCCATCGAACACACCCGCGCCAATGTCGAAGACGCCCGCGAGATCACCGAGCGGATGAAGGGCATGGAAGTCTCGCCCGAAACGCTCAACGCCGCCCTCAAGACCACTGTCACACAACTCGAAGCCGCTGGCGCTCGCCTCTCCGAAGCCGGCCGCGAGATCCGCGATCAGGCCAACGCCGTCACCTCCACCGTCACCGCCGCCGAACGCTCCGAAGTCGGCCTCCGCAAGATCGACCACGTCCTGAACGATCTCGCCCGCACGCTGGAAAAACAGCGCGCCGCCACCGAGAACATTGTCGCCGCCCTCGACGGCCAGAAAGTCTTCCTTGCCCAGCACCGCGCCGCCATGGAAGCTGACGCCGAACGCGCCCGCGAAGCCGTGCAAAAGGTCTATTCCGCCCTCGGTGACCTCGCCAACACTATCGTCCGGCGGGTCAACTGATGCGCAGCGCCAACGACCCGGTCGGCTACCGCCGCGGTCTCGTCCTCGGCCTCACACTCGCCGAAACGCTCCTACTCGTCCTTTTCATCCTGCTGCTCGTCTATGCCGCGCTCGGCCAGCAGCGCGACAAGAAGATGAAGGAGCAGGAAGCCCAGATCGCCGGCCTCAGCCTGCGCATCGACTCGGGCGTCGACCGCCTCGCCCACGAACTCACCCTCTCCGGTATCGCCTCCAACCCGGACGAACTCTCACGCAGGCTCAACCGCCTCACCGACGAGATGGCGCGCAACGCCCAGCTGCAGAAAGATCTCGCCACCTACCAGCGCCTCGTGCCCACCGCCTCTGAAGCGAAGCAACTCGCTGACGCCTTCGAAGTCCAGCAGAGCGAAACAGCCCAGCAGGTTCTCGACCGCCACCTCTCCCTCACCACCACCGCGCCCCCGGCCGAAACAACCGACGCGCCAAAAACTCTCGCCGAAGCCCTCGCCGCGCTCTATCGCATGGCCGGTCAGCTCGACTATTACGAGCGCCAGCAACTCACCGCCGGCAACGGTCTCACCTACCCGCCCTGCTGGCAGCGCGACGGAAAGATCGTCTACACCTACGACGCGCTCCTGCTCGACGATGGTCTGCGCCTCGCGGTCACTGACAACCGCACCGGCCTCGACATGGCCGGCCTGCGCGCCAACGGGACAGAGCCACCGCTCGGCCAGACCATCTCGCGCCAGACCTTCCTCGCGCAAACCAAAGGCCTCCACGCGTGGAGCGTCGGCCAAGGCTGCCGCTTCTACGCCCGCATCGTCGACGGCACGTCCGCAGGCAACAAGACCGGCTACATCCAGGCGCGCAAAGCCGTCGAGGATCGCTTCTACCCCCTCGTCGCCGGCGCCGCCGCGCCCACGCCCGTACAGGCATCTGGCCTCGCACCATGAACCGGCCGCCAGATCCACGCGAACTCGACGACGCCATCGCCCGCATGCGCGCCGCCGTCCTCGCGGCCAGCTTCCGCAAGCTTCGCTACAGGCTGAGCCCGGACGAAATCACCACGCTGCTCGCCGAACAGAAATCCGACACCCAGGCCTTCGACCAGATCGAAAGCCGCCAGCCCTTCTTCACGAAACTGATGATCCGCTGGCGCCGCTTTCGCCGCGGCCGCAACCGCTAGGTCGCCCGCACGCCCACAAAGCTGCGCTTCATCATCAGCTGGTGCTCGACATGCGCGATCGCCTCGATCGCCTCGCCCAGCCGGTCCTTCACGTCAGACACCGCAACGCCTGCCTGCGCCGGCGTCGCATCCCCCGCCCGGCCAAGCCGTTCGCATTCCTCGCAAGCGTCCCCCAGCGCCATCAGCCCGACCGAGCGCGCCGCGCCCTTGATGCCGTGCGCCGCATCCGCCCACTGCGCAGCCTCCGCATGCGGGTCGAGCATCCGTCCCCACAGCTCTGCCGACTGCCTGAAAATCCCCAGCGCCTCGACCGCGAGCTCGGCATCGCCCCCGGTCATTGTCTCAAGCTGGCTTACATCGATCACTTCGGCCATGGCGGCGCGTCCCCTGTAACCCATAGAGGGTCGAAGACTCGCGATAACGGCAGGTTAAGTCCGCGCAGCCAGGCCAATCGAGACGCTCCGCACCGCTACCGGAGCGTACCCACGCCCGCACACAAAAAAGCGTCTCCCCAGCGCCTCATTTCGTTTCATTCCGTGTCCGATGCCGAATTTCCGCCTTGAAGTGTGGCGAGCTTGGGATCACAATTTCCGGGTTAAGGGGTCGGCCCGATGATCGAAGTCATTGTGAACGTCAGGGATGCA
>CALMWO010000408.1 GCA_937873805.1 uncultured Hyphomonadaceae bacterium | reverse complement strand
CGGTCATGTCTGCCCCTCAGCTTTGAGCGGAGGTAAGCCGACAATGACGCGAAGGGCAATCCGCGGTGGTTAACGACCCAGACGGCCGGCGGCGTAAAGGGCGCCGCCGCCGAGCAGGCTGATCAGGGCGAGTTCGACCGTGAAAAAGGGTAGAGCGAGTACGTTCTGAAGATCGGGGCGGGCTTGTATGATGCCGGCATGGAGGCCCAGGAGGCTGCCGACGATGAGGCCTGCGCCGCCCAGAACGGTGGCCAGGGTGCGCAACGTGGCGATCGCGCCATGGTGGCGGCGCGCGTTCTTGCCGAGGTATTTGCGGTTCACTTCCTGACGCTGGTTGGCGATGACCCCGACGCCGAAGACAATTGCGAGGCCAAGAGCCGCGATGCCTGCAATGGTGAGCGAGGAAAGCCCGTGCGCGTACATGACCGCTACGGCCGGGGCGTCGGCATGCGCGCCCGCAGCCGGGCGCGTGAGGCCGAGCAGGACGGGAATGCCAGCCAGAAAGAGCAGCAGGCTGGCGACCGAGACGATGCGAAGCCGTCTGGTTTTATAAAAACGCATGTCTCACCTCGGTAATCCGCGACACTTGGCAGAAGATCGTTAAGGTCGGATTGGCTGGGTCGTCGGGATTTGCTGGATCAAGGCGGTGCCGTCGCTCAAACCGGCTCTGCGCGAACGATTTTCTTGCATTTTGAATTGCCGATCTGCGAAGGTCTGATTCACACGCTCATACACTTGGAAAGGCCCACTGATCAGTGCCGCATGACTCCCCACTGATCGCCCTTCTCTCGATTGGCTTCGGGCTTGCCTTTGTCTTCGGCGCGCTTGCCACGCGACTGAAATTGTCACCGCTCGTGGGGTATCTGGTTGCGGGCGTGGTCATTGGGCCGTTCACGCCGGGGTTCACGGCGGATGCTGATCTTGCGTCTGAGGTCGCCGAGATCGGGGTGATCCTGCTGATGTTCGGGGTGGGGCTGCACTTTTCGCCGAAGGATCTGCTTTCGGTGAGGGCTGTGGCTGTGCCGGTGGCGCTGTTGCAGATCGTGTTGTCGTCGGCGCTGGGTATCGCTCTGGCGCTTTGGCTCGGATGGGGCATCGAGACCGGAGTGGTGCTGGGATTGGCGCTGTCGGTTTCATCGACCGTGGTTGCGTTGCGCAGCCTGCAGGAGCGGCGGTTGATGCAGACCGAGCGCGGCAAGCTGACTGTGGGCTGGCTGGTCGTTGAAGATCTCGCGATGGTCGTGGCGATGGTATTGCTGCCGACCTGGGCGCACATTCGTACGCAAGTGGACAATGGCGAGGGGATCACCGTCCTGCAGATGCAGGACGCGGGACTCGCCGTGGCGCTGACGCTTGGCAAGGTGGCGTTGTTTGCGCTGATCATGCTGCTGGCGGGCAAGCGGGTGGTGCCGTGGCTGCTGCATCGCGTTGTGCATATGGGGTCGCGTGAGCTGTTCCGGCTGGCCGTTCTGGCGATCGCGCTGGGCGTGGCTTATGCGGCGTCAGCGTTCTTCGACATTTCGGTGGCGCTCGGCGCGTTGTTCGCCGGACTGATCATGGCGGAGAGCGAACTGTCGCAGCAGGCGGCGAATGAGACGCTGCCGCTGCGCGATGCGTTTGCGGTGCTGTTCTTTGTCTCGGTCGGAATGCTGTTCGATCCCATGATCCTGTTGGGCGACCCGTGGCCATTGTTGGCGACGGTGGCGATTATCGTCGTGCTGCGGTCGCTGATCAGTGTCGGGCTTCTGCGGCTCTTCGGGCAGTCGCGAGAGACGGCGGCGACCGTGACGGCGAGCCGTGCGCAGATCGGCGAATTCTCGTTCATCCTGGCGGGGCTTGGTTTGCAGTTCGGGCTGATGCCAGAGGCAGCGAATGATCTGATCCTCGGCGGAGCGATCATTTCGATCATGTTGAGTCCGCTGATCTTTGCGATCTCCGATCGCTTCGGGAAAAAAGCGAAGATCGCGGAGGCGCCGCAGCAGGCTGCACCCGCACCGGCGCCGAAGCGCGTGGTGCTGGTGGGTTATGGGCGTGTCGGGTCTTTGATCGGCAAGGCCCTGGACGACGCGCGGGCTACCTATTCGGTGATCGAGGACCGCGAGGATCTTGTCGAGCTGTTGACCACAAGAGGGATTGCGGTTGTGCCGGGGAACGCGATTTCAAAGGACACGATGGAGAAGGCCGGTGTGGCTCAGGCGGACCTGATGTTCGTGACTGTGCCTGACGGATTTGAGGCGGGGCGGATTGTTGAACTGGCGCGCACGCTCAATCCCAACGTGAAGGTCTATGCGCGCGCGCATTCTGATGCCGAGGTTGAACATCTGCGGGCGTTTGGCGCGGACCTGATCGTGTCTGGCGAGCAGGAGATCGCTGACGCGATGATCGAGAAGGCGACGGCGGTTATTCCGCGGCGGGCGGTTGCGCGAGCCTGATGTGACGGTCGAACTATAGAAGCGTCGACAGGACGCCTAGCATCTTTTCCCACGCGGCGCGCGCGCGATCGACGAAGTCGACCGAGTCGGGCGTCATCTCGTGCGTCAGCGTGACCGTGCAGCCTTCATTGGTCGGTACAATGTCAATGAAGACGATTGATCCGCCATCATGGCCCACAATGCCCCACGTGAAGACGATGTGCTTTGGCGGCGTGAGTTCGATGAAACGGCCGACGTGGTCGATCTCGTTTTCGCCACGCCGGACCTTGTAGGAAAATTCGCCGCCGACCTTTGGGTCGTTTTCGATGTGGAGGATATCTTCCTCGCGCAGCAAGGGGCCAAACATGAAGCGCGAGATCATCTCGACGTCGAGAATGGCCGCGTACACGCGTTGCGATGACACGTTGAAGTGCTGGACTGCGATGGCGGTGGGGTTGGTTGGCATGTCTAGTGACCTTCCGGCCATGTGCGGCTTTCCACGAGGGACTCGCCGGTCTCGAGAAGGCTCTTGAGACTGGCGAGAAGATGCGGCCAGCCTTGCGAGACGGAGTTGATCATTTTCGAATTTGGCGCAGCCATTTCGTGGGTGACTGTCAGCTTGATGGCCGAACCCGCGGGCTCGAGTTCGTAGGTGCAGGTGGAGTGTCCCTCGGCCTTCAGCTCCGGCATGAATTCGTTGCGCCAGGTGACGACGAGGCGGTGGGGTGGGCTGAATTCAAGCACCTTGCCGCTGTCGCCGACGCGCCCGTCAGGGATCATGATTTTCCAGTCGGAACCGACTTGCCAGTCTGATTCCTGATGGGTGCCGGCCCAGTATTGTTTTGTGAACTCAGGCTCAATCAGCGCCGCCCAGAGTTTGTCGGCGGTGGTGCGAATGTAAGTCACGTAAACAAATTTCGATTGGCTCATGGGCGTGATCTTCAGAATGGCGGCGGCAGAGGGGCGCCAGTTTCAACGAGCGTCTTGAGACCCGCGAGCAATGCGTTCCAGCCTTGCACGGCGCTATCGGTTATATCTTCTGGCCAATCGCGCGAATGGTATTCGCGGATGGTGACGCGAGTGACGCCGTTTGCGACCGGATCGATCAGGAACTCTACGCGGTCCGGCGGTGGGTTTGCATCGAAGCCCCAAGTGAGCGCCAACCGACGTGGCGGCTCTTTCGCAAGGACGATACCCGTGATGGCAGGCCACCGATCTGTGGCGTGACGAATCCAGGGCTCGCCGACTTCGCCAATCTCCGTCTTGCCGCCGAAAAAGGTTGCCTGATCTGCAGGGATGGTGAAGGCGCGCCATACGCGCTCGACCGGCGCATTGATATAGGTGATCGCCACGTAGTCCGGTCGCGCGGGAAGGTTTGCGTCTGATGGCGTCATTCTGACTCCAGCTTTCTTTTCAAGTCCACGAGTGCGTCAACCCGATGACGTTCGAACTTCCGTATCCAGCGGTTCGCGATCTCCGCGATCGGAACCGGGTTGAGATAGTGAAACTTCTCGCGGCCGCGTTTGACGGTCGCGACGAGGTTCGCTTCCTCCAGGATCGCAAGGTGTTTCGAGACGGCCTGTCGCGTCATCGAAAGTCCTGAGCACAACTCAGCCAGCGTCTGAGCGCTTTTCGCGCTGAGGCTGTCGAGCAGGGCTCGTCGGCTTTCGTCCGCCAGCGCCCGGAACACCAGATCCATGCATTTCAATAGGCAACCATTGGGTTGCATGTCAACCCCGATATTCGAGAGAAGGAGAAAGCCATGGCAGGCCAGCGAGGCCGCGACGTGCTGATCATGATCAGCGACGGAGGGGCGCCGGAGACGTTCGTTAGCGTGGCGGGAATCCGCGCGCGCACGATCAGCCTGAGCGCAGGGTTGATCGACGGTACGACGGCGCAAAGTCCGCAAGCGTGGCGCGAGCTGATCGCAGGCGCGGGCACCAAGCGAGCGGAAGTAGCCGGCAGCGGTGTGTTCAAGGACGCTGCTTCCGACGCGCGCATTCGGCAGGCGTACTTCGGCGGCGAGGCCGCGTCGCTGCGTTTGGTGGTGCCCGACTTTGGCGTGTTGGTGGGACCATTTGTCATCAGCGAGCTGAGCTATGCAGGCGACCACGATGGAGAAGCGACGTTTGCCATCCGGCTGATGTCTGCTGGCGTGATCTTGTTCGAGGCCGATGGTGAGGAGGCCTGAGCATGACGAAAGAAGATGAAGCGGCGCTGGCGGCGGGCGACGCGTTGGAACAGGCGCTGCTGAAGGCAACGCGTGTGATCGAGTTGGAACTCGCACGGATTGTGAAGAATGGCGAGGACGATCTCGATCGTCTGGCGAACAGGATAGCTGAGACGCTGGCGCGGTTGGCGGTCGACGGGGCGATGGAAGCGGTCTTCGATCGCGCGCCGGCGTCAGCGAGCACGAATGAAAGCGCGCTCGGCTCGATCAACCAAGTCGCAGCGCTGGTGACGCGGGCGGCGCGTCGCGGGGCGAGGTTTACATGAGCGGATTTCATGAAGTGCGATTGCCGTTGGCGCTGGCCATAGGCGCTAGCGGTGGCCCCGAACGGGTGACCGATGTCGTCAGGCTTGCTTCTGGCGCGGAAAGCCGAAACGCGCGCTGGGCCAGTTCGCGACGACGATGGGAGGTTGGCGGGGCGACGATACGGACCGATCTGGCGCACGAGCTTGTTGCGTTTTTTGAAGCGCGTCGCGGACGTTTGTATGGGTTTCGCTTTCGCGATCCGGTTGACTGGAAAAGTTGCGCGCCGAGCCAAGCTATATCGGAGCTTGATCAGACCATTGGTCTTGGTGATGGAGAGACGAGGTCATTCCAACTCATCAAGCGTTACGCGAGTGGCGAGGCGTGGATTGAGCGGCGCATCGAGAAGCCGGTCGAGGGCGCGGTTGTGCTGGCGGTGAATGGTTTCGCGACCACGGCATTCGAGGTCGATGTGATGTCCGGGCTTGTGACGTTTGACATCGCGCCAGGTGATGGCGCGGTGCTGACGGCTGGCTTCGCATTTGATGTACCGGTCCGGTTCGACGCTGACCAGATCAGCGTTGCGCTCGCGGGGCATGACGCCGTGCGCGTGTTGCGCGCGCCGCTTGTAGAAATTGCTGGATAGACAATGAAACAGATAAGCGAAGCGTTCGCTGCCAGACTGGCGGCGGGCGATACGACCCTATGCGCGTGTTGGCGATTTGCACGGACTGATGGCGCGGTGTTCGGCGCGACGGATCATGATGCTGAGCTAGTGCTTGATGGCGTCAGCTATCTTCCGTCTGACGGGATCGGGAGCGTCACGTTCGAGAGTTCGAGCGGTCTTGCGCCCGGGCGGGCGACGGCTAGTGGCGCCTTGTCGTTCGATTTCATTTCCGAGCGCGATCTCGATGCCGGTCTTTGGGACGGCGCGCGCGTTGACGTGTGGAGGGTGGATTGGCAGGCGCCGGAGCACAAGATTGCTGTGTGGTCGGGCCAGCTGTCCGAGGTGGCGCGGCGGGGACAGGCATTCACAGCGGAACTGGTTAGCCTGAAAGCCGATCTCGAGAAGTCGATCGGCCGGGTCTACGCGCGTACGTGTGATGCAGACGTGGGTGACGCGCGTTGTGGCGTTGATCTCGGCGCACGCGCGTTTCGCGGAGACGGCGTTGTCTTGGCTGTGCTGGCTCCTGATGCGTTCAGGGCCGCAGGTCTCGATGCGTTTGCTTCGGGCTGGTTCGAAGGCGGCGTGCTTACATGGCAGACCGGGGCCAATGCTGGGGTGTTGGTTCGTTTACGGCGGCATGTCGGCGTCGAAATTTGGTTGAGCAGGGTTCTCAGGTTTGCTGTCGAACCTGGCGATACTTTTGAAGTTTCGGCTGGGTGCAACAAGACGTTCGCCGCGTGCGGAGCGAAGTTTGCCAACCAGATCAGTTTTCGCGGATTTCCGCATATGCCGGGCGTTGATGCTGTGCTGGCTGGTCCGGCATCTGGCCGCGCCAATGCGGGCGGGAGGCGCGAATGAGCGCGCTCTCGCGATGGGCTGTTGTTGGCGAAGCCCGGAAATGGTTGGGGACGCCATATCGTCATCAGGCCAGCCTGATTGGCGTGGGCGCTGATTGTCTGGGGCTGGTGCGCGGGGTTTGGCGTGCCGTGATTGGCGCAGAGCCTGAGAGGACGCCGGCCTATACGCCCGACTGGGCTGAAGCACTCGGTGAAGAGTCTTTGTTGGAAGCCGCAGCGCGGCACATGGTGGAGATCGCGCCGGGCGCCGCGCAGGTCGGCGATGTGCTGCTGTTCCGGATGGCGCTGGGAGCGCCAGCCAAGCACGCCGCAATTGTTTCGGGCGATGACGTGATCCTGCACGCGTATTGGAGCCGGGCCGTGTGCGAGACGCGGCTGGTTCCGTGGTGGCGGCGGCGAATTGCTGCTGCGTTTAAATTTCCGGGAGTCGAGCACTGATGGCCGAACTTGTTTTGGGTAAGGCCGGCGCGGCTTTGGGTGCAGCGCTGTTGCCGAAGAGCTTGTCGTTTCTCGGCGGTGCAGTGGGGCGGCTTGCGGGAGCGGCATTCGATGGGCGTTTTCTTTCGCCTCCGATTCAGGGCCCGCGGGTGAAGGAATTTCATCTTACCGAAAGTCGGGAAGGCGTCGGCGTGCCTGTCGTGTATGGGCGATGCCGCGTGGGCGGTCAGTTGATCTGGGCCGCCGAATTCAAGGAGCGCCGTGAAGTCGAAGGAGGCAAGGGTGGTTCACGGGTGGCGAGCTATTCTTACTCGCTCAGCTTTGCGGTCGCGCTGTGCGAAGGCGAGGTGACGCGTGTTTCGCGCTGCTGGGCGAATGGCGAACCGTTCGATCTGTCGCAAGTTACGTGGCGACTTTATCGCGGGACCGAGGATCAGGCGCCGGATCCGCTGATTGAAGCGATTGAGGGCGTCGATATGGCCCCCGCCTATCGCGGCGTGGCGTACATTGTTTTCGAGGATATGCCGGTTGATCAGTTCGGTGCGAGGATGCCTCAGCTGTCATTTGAGGTCGTGCGGCCCGCGGGTCACGGAAGCGATCGCCTCGAAACCATGACGCGCGCTGTCAACATGATCCCGGGCTCGGGCGAGTTCGCGCTGGCGACGGACATTGTCCGACGGCGCATCGGGCCGGGGCGGGAGGTTGCGGAGAACCTGCACGGACCTGAGCTCAAGAGTGATTTTGAGGCGTCACTCGATCAACTTGAAGCTGAGCTGCCGAATGTGTCGCGTGTGAATCTCGTTGTTGCCTGGTTTGGGAGCGATCTGCGCTGTGGCGAATGTCTTGTCCGACCGGGGGTGGAGATTGGGGACAAGGTGACGGTTCCAATTGAGTGGGGCGTCGCCGGAGTGAACCGTGGCGATGCGTATGTGGTGTCAGCGACGGACGGGCGCGCCAACTATGGGGGCACGCCGTCGGACAACAGTGTGCGGCAAGCCGTCGATATGCTCGCGGAGCGAGGCTATCACGTTACGCTCTATCCGTTTCTGCTGATGGATATCGCGCCCGACAACGCGCTCCCCGATCCATACGGCGGAGAGGCGCAGGCTGCGTTTCCGTGGCGTGGACGAATTACGCCTGTCGAAGGTGACGTCGACGATCAAATCGATTTGTTCTTCGAGCAGTATCGAGCCTTCATTCTGCACTATGCTGAGATGGCAGCTGAGATTGGCGCAGATGGCATTCTGATTGGATCGGAGCTCGTTGGGCTAACGCGCGCGGCTTCGGGTGGTGCGTATCCGGCGGTCGAGGCGTTGCGAGCGCTGGCTAGCGATGTTCGCGATGTTGTGGGGCCGGTCGTTGAGATCAGTTACGCGGCTGACTGGACTGAATATGGCGCGCACGTTGTTGACAATGATATTGTGTTCCCGCTGGACGCGCTGTGGGCTGATGCGGCGATCGATTATGTCGGGCTCGACTGGTATCCGCCCATGGCCGACTGGCGAGACGGCGACGATCATGCTGACGACGCTGCTGCAGACGGACGGTCGCGTGCATATCTGGCCGCGAATACCGCGGCGGGAGAGGCGTTCGACTGGTACTATCCAGACGATGAAGCTCGTCTGGCGCAGGGGCGCGTGACGATCTCCGACGAAGCTTACGGTGAGCCGTGGATCTTTCGGCAGAAAGACGTTGCGGCCTGGTGGAGCCACGAGCATTTTCCGCGCGCCGGAGGGGTGAGGTCTGCCGTTTCGAGCGCGTGGATCTCGGGCATGAAGCCTGTGCGATTTGTCGAGATGGGGTGCCCGGCGGTCGACAAGGGTGCAAACCAGCCGAACGTGTTTTACGATCCCAAGAGCTCGGAAAGCGCGTTGCCTCATTTCTCGGACGGCTCGCGCGACGATCTGATTCAGCGGCGCGCGATTGAAGCGTTTCAGCTGCACTGGCTAGACCCGAGCAACAATCCTGCTTCCGTTGTTTATGATGGCCGTATGCTGCCCGAGGACGGTGTTGCGCTATGGGCGTGGGACGCCCGGCCTTTTCCGGCTTTTCCGGCGCGCGGCGATGCCTGGGGCGATGCTGACAATTGGCGGCTCGGACATTGGCTGAACGGACGCGTCGGGCTCGCCTTGCTTTCGGATGTGACGGCCGATGTATGCGGACGGACTGGCGCAAGCGTTGATGTCAGCAGCGTCGATGGCGTGGTCTCCGGTTACCGCTTTGATGGTCCCGTGACCGCGCGGGCCGTCCTTGAGCCGCTGGTTGCCATATACGGAATGGACGCCACGGAGCGCGGGAACGAGATCGCGTTCGGTATGCGGGGAGCGATTTCGGTTGAAATCAACAGCGGTCGATTGGTGGAAGAGGACGGGCCGCCGATTACGATGACGCGGACGGACATGGAGCGCACGGACGTCAGAGTGCGCTTACGTTTTGTCGATGTTGAAGCGGACCATGGACCCGGACTGGCGGTATCCGCAGGTGCTGTCGGCGCTGCGGTGGTCGAGGTCGAGGCCGCTATCGAAATGGATCGCGACCAGGCGCAACGGTGTGCGGACGCACTTGCGCGAGAGATCGCGTTGCAAGGCGAGCAGGCTCGGTTTGCACTGGCAGCGGACGGCATGGTGATTGAGGCTGGAGATGTTGTGACACTTGACGGGGTTGGGTGGCGCATCGTCGACGTATCTCACGGCCTAGCAATTGCCTTTGAGGCGGTGCGTGCAGGTGAGGCCGCGGAACTTGTGCTCACGTCAGCAGCGCCGGTTACATCGCTTGTTCCGTTTGTGGCGGTCGAGCCAGACGTCGCAATTGTCGATGCTCCGCCACTTCCTGGCGAGGAGGACGATGCGCGACCAATCGGTTTTGCATTCGCCGAACCGTGGGTAGGGCGTGTGGCATTTTCGGCGGGCTCCGACCTGACGCTTCTTAGCGAGCGAGGCGTCGTCGAGCGTCCATGCATGATAGGCCGACTTGTGAGCGGTCTTTATCCGCATGTTTCGGGGCGATGGCAGGAAGCGTCGGTTTGGGTGCGCGTGAGCGGCGACGGGCCAAGTTCGCGCAGCGAGGCTGCGGTGCTGGGTGGCGCGAACGCTGCTTTCGTCGAGACGGAGGCAGGCTGGGAGCTGTTGCAGTTTCTCGAAGCCGAACTGGTCGATGTCGAGACCTACAGGTTGAGTGGTTTGCTGCGGGGGCAGCAGGGATCGGAGACCGCAATGGCGGCGGGTGCGCCGGTTGGCTCGCGGATCGTGTTCCGGACGGGCGCCGAGCAGCGGTTGCAGGTCGCGGACTGGGAATGTGGTCTGGAGCTGCAATGGCGGGCAGGTCGCGAATCGGGCGGCGCCATCGGCGCCTGGAGTTCGGGCTTCAGCCATGAGGGCGTGGCGTTGCCAGCCTGGTCGCCGTCTCATCTGGCGGCGAACTGGGTGGGAGGCGATCTGTCGCTGAACTGGATCAGGCGCGCCCGGAAAGGGGGCGATCCGTGGGTAGCGGGCGAGCCTGCGCATGAATGGCCCGAAGCGTATCGTATTCGAGTGTCGGGGGGTATTTCATCCCGGCAGTGGGACGTCGTGGGGGCCTCTGCGACCTATCCGGCTAGTCATCGGGCTGCGGACTTCCCGGCAGGAGGGGCCGCCCTGATTGAGGTTGCGCAATTGGGAGCAAACGGCGAACCCGGGGGCTGGACGGGGCTGGAACTTGCGATTCCCGCCCCGTGACAGACAGGATAGTAGCGTTTCGCCTCAATATACCCATCTTCCGGCTTGTCTTGGGTGGGCGAGAAGGCCAACGCTAGGGCCATTATATTCAGCAAGGGCAGCATTTTGAGCTGGGATCCCTATGCGGCGCTGGGAATACCGAAATCCTCGAGCGCCGAGGACATAAGGAAAGCGTATCGCAAGCTCGCCAAAGAGCTGCACCCTGACGTGCGCCCGAACGACAAGGCGAGCGAAGAGCGGTTCAAGCGGGTTACGGCGGCATTCAACCTGTTGACCGATGCGCCATTGCGCGCCCGCTTCGATCGGGGCGAGATCGACGCAGATGGCAATGAGCGCCCGCAATTCCAGCCGGGAGGGTTTGGCGGGTTTGCCGGAGCTGGCGCGGGTGCGCGAACACGAGGCCAGCGCGGCGGCGAGGTGTTCGAGGATCTTTTTGATGGGCTGTTCAGCCGTGGTGGTGGCGCAAGAGGTTTTGGACAGCAACGCGGCGAGGATGTGCGTTATCGCATGGAGGTGGACTTCCTCGATGCGGTTAACGGCGGACGCCGGCGTGTGACCATGTCTGATGGACGCTCGCTGGATCTCGCGATTCCGGCGGGCCTCACTTCAGGGCAGACACTGAGGCTCAAGGGGCAGGGCTTGCCAGGTGCGGGCGGCGGACCGGCTGGCGACGCGCTTGTCGAGATTACCGTTGGCACGCATCCAACCTTCAAGCGCGAAGGCGACGACATTCGCATGGATCTGCGAATCTCGTTGGCGGAAGCGGTTGATGGCGGCAGGGTGCCGGTGCAGACGCCATCCGGCGCGGTTACGCTTTCGGTGCCGCCGAATTCGAATTCAGGCGACCTGCTCAAATTGCGCGCCAAGGGCGTGCAGACCCGGCCAACGCCGGGGGATCTGCTGGTCCGGCTGTTGATTGTGCTGCCTCGGAAAGACGACGCGGAACTCAAGGAGTTCGTGAAGACGTGGTCCGGGCGAAAAGCTGATGTGCAGCGATGAATTGTCCTGCAACAGCTAAAAAGCAGTTGGAACTGCTGGATTTAACCATCACGACGGTGCGTTCAGACGGGGTTCACGGTACCGCCTGTAGATACAGACCCATGCTCAGGCGACTTCTCATACCGGCCCTTGCCGCCCTTCTGGTCACCACACCTGCGTTGGCGCAGCGTGGGCATGATGGCGATCGTCAACGCGGCAACGGTTTTCCTTCGTCGCAGTGGGACAGCCAACGCGGAGACCGTGAGCCGGAGCGCGAGGTTTCGCTCAACTCTGTGCAGCGTCAGCTTCAGGGTCGCTATGGCGGTCAGATGCTTGATGCGCAGAAGATGGGCGACCGCTATATCATCTCCTGGATTACCAAAGATGGCCGGCGTCTTACCATTGAGGTGGACGCGACCAATGGCCGTGTTCTCTCCACGCGCTGAAAGATCACCATGCGAGTTCTTGTCGTCGAAGATGATCCCGATCTGGGCCGCCAGCTTACTGAAGCGCTGACGCAGGCCGGCTATGCCGTTGACCTGGCGCCAGACGGCGAGGAGGGCCACTTTCTCGGCGACACCGAACCCTATGACGCGGCGGTCCTCGATCTCGGCTTGCCGAAGCTGGACGGCGTGCGCGTGCTGGAGAAATGGCGTAACGCCGGCAAGGATATGCCGGTGCTGATCCTCACGGCGCGCGATCGCTGGAGCGAGAAGGTTGCGGGCTTTGATGCCGGCGCCGATGACTATCTGACGAAGCCTTTTGTTACCGAAGAATTGCTGGCGCGTCTGCGTGCGTTGATGCGGCGTGCGGCGGGTCATGCGAGCGCGGCGCTGGAGTGCGGCGATCTGCGTGTCGATACGCGTGCGGCGCGGGCTTCGGTCAACGGCGAGCCGATCAAGCTGACGGCTCACGAATACCGCGTGCTCAGCTACATGATGCACCATCAGGGTCGTGTTGTGCCGCGAACCGAACTGGTCGAGCACATCTACGATCAGGATTTCGATCGTGATTCGAACACGATCGAGGTGTTCGTTGGCCGCCTGCGGCGCAAGATCGGTTCAAACCGCATCTTGACGGAGCGCGGCCTCGGGTATCGGCTGATCGACCCAAAGACCGAGAAGATCGTCGAATAGCATGACTGAAGCGCCTGGGGCGGGCGAGACCGAAGGGACGCGCACGCGCGGCTCCATCGCGCGGCGTATGCTTGTCGCTGCGGCGATCTGGAGCGCGGTGGTGCTTCTGGTGGCTGGCTGGTCGCTGCAGGCATTCTATCGCGCCGAGACGGATCAGCAGCTCGATCTCGCAAACAGCGACACGCTGCGCACGCTCGCCAATGCCGTGGATTCGGATGACCTCGGCGAGCCAAGGTTCAACGAGCAGAAGCTTCCCAAGGACGAGAAGTTCGGAATGACCTTCTCGGGTCGTTACTGGGCCTTCATCGACGTGGATGCCGAGGCGCGCGTCACGCGCGTCAGGCAGTCGCAGAGCTTCTTTGAAGAACGGCCGGAGTTGCCGCGTGTTGCGATCACAGATGCAATTGCGCATCCTGGCCAGACGATTCAGATCGATGGCGTGGCGCCGAACGAGCGGCTTGTGCGTGTTGGCGCGCAGGCTGTGAAGTTGTCCGGCCGCGATCTGCCCATTATCCTGTATTCCAGCATCGATCGCACGGCGGCAGACGAAGCTGTTGGCCGTTTCACGCTGCGTCTTGGCATCGCGCTGGGCGTGTTGGCGCTCGGGATCGTAATCGGTGTCGTTGTGCTGATCCGCTACGGGTTGCGACCGCTGCACGAAATTCAGGATAAGCTCGGCGATGTGCGCGCGGGGCGCCGTGACACGCTGGATGGTGAATACCCCGGCGAACTTTCTCCATTGGTAAAAGAGATCAACACACTGATCGTTCAGAACCGGAAGGTCGTCGACCGCGCGCGAACCCATGTGGGCAATCTCGCCCACGCGCTGAAAACGCCGCTTGCCGTTCTAAAAAACGAGGCAAAGGGAACGGACAGGGTTTCCGAGATCGTCCGCCGACAGACCGAAGCGATGATCAGCAACGTCAACCACTACCTGAAGCGGGCGCAGGCCGCCGCTCAGGCGGAGGTGCTGGGCGCTCGCACGGAAGTGAAGGAGCCGATCGAGGGTATCGCCCGCATGCTCGAGCGGTTGCATCGCAGCAAAGGCATTGCGATCGATGTGGAAGCCGACCCCAAAGCGGTATTCCGGGGCGAGCGGGGCGACCTTGATGAACTTGTCGGGAACCTGTTGGAGAACGCCGCCAAATGGTGCAAGTCGCGGGTCAACGTAACGGTGACCCGCAGCGACGACGGGCTTCAGGTCATCGTGGACGATGATGGGCCGGGTCTTCCGGCTGAGCATCGCGCCAAGGCGTTGGAGCGTGGCAAGCGGCTGGATGAGTCCGAGCCGGGAACAGGTCTGGGATTGTCTATTGTGACTGAGCTTGCTGACATTTACGGGGGGCGGCTGCATCTGGAGGATAGCCCGATGGGTGGTCTTCGTGCGCGGCTCGAGCTTCCGGCGGCGCCGCTTTGATCTGGCTTGTCCTCGTTGCTGTCGTCTTCGTCGCAGGCGGTGCATGGTTCATCGCCAAGTCCATGAAGACGCGCGCAATCGTGCTCGTTGCCGGCCTGGCGGCGGTCGGGACGTATTGGCTTCTTGGCAAGCCGGACATGCATGACGAGCCCCTGGATGGGCGGCTCGTGGATATCGAATCCCTGGCCCAGCGGGATCCAGAGTCGATGCGGATCGATCAGGTTATCGCGCTTGCGCAGAAGCGGGCGCTGGACAATCCGAACGATGCTGCACCGCACTGGATCATGGGAAAGATGCTTGAGGCGTCCAACAACCCGCAAGGCGCGCTTCTGGCGTTTGAGTCAGCTCTTCGTCGCGATCCCAACAACATCAACGTCGTCACAGATCTTGCCGATCTGCGTTTCAAGACGACGGGCAAGGTCGATGGCGCGACAACCCTGCTTTACCAGCAGGCCTTCGCAGCTCAACCGGAGAATCTGCGTATCGGCTATCTAGCCGGTATCGGTCTCTGGCTGCAGGGCAAGAAGGCCGAAGCCGAAGCGATGTGGGCTGGCATAAACGCCAAAGCCTCTGAAACTGGCCCGGAGCGGCAGATGTTCGCTGCACTGCGGCAGATGTTCGGAATCGACCCGCCTTCACGTGATCCAGCTGTTCCGCCCCCCAATCCCCCCAAATAGTGACGATATCTCGCGCCATTGTGTCGCTGGCGCTTGGGCGGGCGCCCCATATACTGTGATGGTAGCTGTCCGAAGGTGTTTTCCATGCGCAAGCGATCACAGAGAGTCTGGCTGATTGGCGCAGCGGCGGTGCTGACAACGGGCGCTGTGGCCCTGGCTGTGGTGGCGCTTCAGGACACGGTCGCCTTCTTCCAATCGCCGTCCGACATCGTCGAGAAGGGCGTGAGTAATCTGCATCAGAGCATTCGCGTCGGTGGCCTGGTCGAGAAGGGCAGCGAGACGCACGGGCCGGATGGCGCACTGCTGTTCAAGATCACGGACGGCAAGCACACAGTGCCGGTTGTCTATCACGACATTCCGCCTGACCTATTCGAGGAGGGCAAGGGCGTGGTGGCCGAAGGCAAGTTCGATGACACTGGCCGTCTTGTCGCGAAGCGCGTCCTGGCGAAGCACGACGAGAACTACATGCCCAAGGAAACCTATGACGCGCTCAAGCGCGCAGCTGAATCCGGCGGCGATGCCACTTATGGGAAAGAGCCCACAACTTGATCGCTGAACTCGGCCACCTGCTGGCCTTTCTCGCGCTAGCGACGGCGGCCGCGCAGAGCGTGCTTGGGCTCACGACCGGTGGGGAAGCGCCGCGGCGGCTTGCAGTTGCGACGGGGATGTTTCTCGCGCTGTCGATGCTGACGCTGATCATCAGCTTCGTGCGTCTCGATTTTTCAGTGGCGCTCGTCGCCAAGAATTCCCACTCTCTCAAGCCGATCATCTACCGCATTGCCGGCGCGTGGGGGAACCATGAAGGTTCCATGCTGCTCTGGTGTTTGATCATGGCGGGCTATGGCGGCGCTGCTGCGCTGTTCATGCGAAATGACCGCCTGCGCGACCGCGCGCTGGGCGTGCAGGGGCTGCTGACCTTGGGGTCGCTGGCTTACCTGCTTTTCGCATCAAGCCCGTTCACCCGACTCACCGATCCGCCACTTGATGGCGGCGGCATGAACCCGCTGCTGCAGGATCCCGCCGTCGCGTTGCATCCGCCCTTCCTCTACATGGGCTATGTCGGCATGTCGTTCGTGTTCTCGATCGCGGCAGCCGGCCTGATCAATGGACAGATAGATCGGGAGTGGGCCAAACGCGTGAGGCCGTGGGCGTTGACGGCATGGAGTTGTCTGACCATCGGGATCGCGCTGGGCGCCATCTGGGCCTACTACGAACTTGGTTGGGGTGGCTGGTGGTTCTGGGATCCGGTCGAGAACGCTTCTTTCATGCCGTGGCTTGTCGGCGCGGCGCTGGTTCACTCGCTGATTGTGACCGAGAAGCGTGGCGGCATGGCCGCATGGACAGTATTTCTAGCCATTCTGGCATTCTGTCTCTCCCTTCTCGGTACCTTCCTCGTGCGGTCCGGCGTGATGACGTCGGTACACGCGTTCGCAACAGATCCCACGCGCGGCCTCGTGCTCCTGGCTGGCCTGGGTGTGGCAGGTGGCGCTGCACTGGCCCTATTTGCGTGGCGTGCTCCCAAACTTCCCGCTGGCCCGGAGTTCGATCCGGTGAGCCGTGAGGGTGCGCTGGTTCTGAACAATCTCTTCCTGTCGGTTGGAGCAGCGCTGGTGCTGCTCGGCACAGTCACGCCGATGGTTGTTCAGTGGCTTGGCGAGATCAAAGCGATTCCGCCGGAAAGTGCTTCGCTGTCGATCGGAGAGCCGTACTTTCAGCTTACGCTGGCGCCGATGATCGCGGTGCTGCTGTTGTTCCTGCCGCTTGCGCAGGCCGCGCCATGGCGGAAGGCTGACCTGTCGCCGCTGGTGAAGTGGCTGACGCCCGCCATCATTGTTGCAGTGGTTGCCGGCCTTGCGGCGCTTGCGTTGGGTGGCTGGGGCATCTGGCTTGGCTTTGGCGTGCTGGTTGGCACGTGGGTTGTAGTCGGTGTTGGCTTCGATCTTTGGCGTCGCGTTGGCGAAGGCGGTGTCAGTCGTGTGTTCCGCTTGCCGCTGACGGTCTGGGGCATGGCGATTGCGCACATTGGCGTCGGCATCTTCGTGATCGGCGCAACAGTCGAGACCGCGACACGCACGGAGCGAACCTTCCCTCTTGCTGCCGGACAATCTGCTGAATTGGCTGGGTGGACGTTCGAATTTCAAGGCGTGCGGCCGGTAGAAGGCCCCAACTATTATTCGACGCTTGCGGATGTGAAGGTCACGCATGGCGGCACGACCGAGATGATCCACCCGGAGAAACGCTTCTATCCGGTCGCTGATACCAGCACGACGGAAGTCGCGATCAGGAAAACCATTGGCGGTGACGTCTACGTCGCCCTCGGCGACACGATCCGTGATCAGCCCGGCGTCTGGCGTTTGCGGATCGCGCATCATCCGTTGATCGACTGGGTATTCGGCGGAGCGGCCTTGATTGCTGTTGGCGGTTTCATGTCGCTCGTAGCGCGGGTGCGGAGGCGCGCACCTGTGGCGGCGACCGAGACACCCGCCGAAGAACCCGCCGGTGAAAAGGCGCCTGCAGGGGTAACCGCGTGAAGGCCGCCATCCTCATCGCGCTGTTGCTTCAGGGCGGTGCGGCAGAGGCGCCGCTGGCTGATACCGCCAAGGAAGCGCGCGCACAGGGGCTCATGCGCGAACTCCGGTGTGTGGTTTGCGAGAACGAGCCAATCTCCCAGTCTACAGCTGATATTGCGGTCGATATGCGCCGCGTCGTTCGCGTGCAGATAGACAAGGGCGCGTCCGATTCCGAGGTCAGGCAGTATTTCGTGGACCGCTACGGCCAGTTTGTTTCCTTCAGGCCGCCGACGGACGGTTGGGGCGTTGCGCTCTGGGTATTTCCGTTCCTGCTTCTTTTGGGTGTCGGCGGGCTGATTGGCGGTCGCATGCTGCGCGCTCGTAAGCGTGACCTGACGCCTGTTCCGGACGACCGGAGCAACGAACCAGACGCCTGACAGACGAAATTCAGGGCATAACTTGCCGGATTCCCACTGTAGAGCCTCTGGCGCCGCCGCATGATTGCCTTAAACTGACTGATTATCGGCGGTTGTAAGCGGCGCACGGATTCCGTTCAGAGCGCGACGACGGTCGAGAATCGGAGGGCTTTTGCGGTCGCAAAGGCAGTTCCGCATCTAGGGTCGTGCTGGGTGATCGCCCAGGCGAATGCAGTGAGAGAAAAAGCGAATGATGAAGGTTGGAACTGTCCGCACTCGCCGGTTTGGCATTGCGGCGGGTCTCATGGCCGCGCTTGCAATGGGGTCGGCCATGGCGCCGCTCGCCGCTGCGCAAAAGCCAATCGCCGTTACCCCTCCTGCTGGCGCTCCGATGAGCTTTGCTGACCTGATCGAGCGGGTGAGCCCCGCCGTGGTCAGCGTTCAGGTGACGACTGAGGTAAAGGTCGCAGACCGCAATAGCGCCTTCAATCCCTTCCGTGGTTTGCCGGGCTTCGACGAGTACGAAGACCAGTTTGGCGAAGACAAGAAAGAGGAGGGCGCTCCCGAAAAGGATCAGGAAGGCAATGCGCTCGGCTCCGGCTTCTTTATCAGCCCGCAGGGTTACATCGTCACCAACAACCATGTCGTCGAGAACGCGCGTGAGGTGACTGTCACGTTGAAGAATGGCGATCAGCTCGAAGCCGAAATCGTCGGTACTGACGAGCAGACCGACCTGGCTGTTCTCAAGGTGAAGAAGAGCGGTTCCTATCCCTTCGTCGAATTCGCGACGCGCGCGAAGCCGCGTGTTGGCGATTGGGTCGTCGCTGTCGGCAACCCGTTCGGCCTTGGCGGCACGGCCACGGCCGGCATCGTTTCCGCGGATGGACGCGAACTGCTCGGCGGCAATTATAACGACTTCATCCAGATCGATGCGCCGATCAACCGCGGCAACTCCGGCGGTCCGACGTTCAATCTCAATGGTGAAGTCATCGGCGTGAATACGGCGATCTTCTCCGACACAGGCGGCGGCAGCGTCGGTATCGGCTTCGCGATCGAAGCCAATGCGGTGAAGACGATCGCAGACACGCTGATCAAGAACGGCAAGGTTGTGCGCGGTTGGCTCGGGGTCGAAATCCAGAGCATGAGCCAGCGCTATGCTGACGCCTGGAGCCTGAAGAGCCCCAATGGCGCGATCGTCCGCACGGTCACGGCTGGCGGCCCGGCTGAAGCCAGCGGCATCAAGCGTGGCGACATCATCATCGCCGTCAACGGCGAAGATGTGAAAGACAACCGCCAGCTGACCCAGCGTGTCGGCAGCCTGCTTGCGGGATCGACCAACAACTTCAAGGTCATTCGCGACGGCAAGGAGCAGATGATAAAAGTTACGGTTCGCGCGCGTGACGACAAGGCGCTCGCGAGCAACGAGCTTGATCCTGCACGCGCCGACATGAAGCCGCCGACGCCGAGCGACGCCGATGTGAAGGTGCTCGGCGGTACGGTTCGTTCGCTCACGGAAGCGGAAGCCAAGAAGTTCGATGTCGGCGCTGCCGGCACAGGGCTGATTGTTGTTACTGTCGAGACGCGAGGCGCGTTCTCGAAGGCAGATATCTTCCCGGGCGATGTGATCCTTGAGGTCAACAACAAGGTGGTGAAGACGCCTAAGGAATACGAGGATGTCATTGCGGCCGCCAAATCGGCCGGCAAAAAAGACGTCATCGCAAGGGTCGGCTGCGGCAATCAGGAGCGCTGCTTCGATCTTACGGTCTTGCGGCCTATTGAAATCGCTCCGGCTGAATAGAAGCGGAAAGCATGCGGGTCATTGTCATCGAAGACGACGCCGACGCGGCAGCGTTCGTCAAAGGCGTCCTGAGCGAAGCCGGGCACCTGGTTGATGTGTGCGGTGACGGAGAGTCAGGCCTGAACAAGGCGCGCACTGGCGATTACGATGCGCTGGTGGTCGACCGCATGCTTCCGGGCATCGACGGTCTGAAGCTTCTCAAGAGCTACCGGGACGCAGGCGGCCGTGCGCCGGCGCTGTTCCTGTCAGCGCTTGGGGAGGTAGATCACCGGGTTGAAGGCTTGCAAGCTGGCGGCGACGACTACCTCGTCAAGCCATATGCGCCGAGCGAGCTGGTCGCGCGTGTCGAGGCGCTCGGTCGCCGGGCAACCGGCGACATTCCGACGACCAAGCTTTCGGTTGGCGGGCTGGAGATGGATCTTCTCGCGCGCACGGTTCATCGCGACGGGCAGAAAATCGATCTGCAGCCGCGTGAATTCCGCCTGCTCGAATTCCTGATGCGTCATGCTGGTCAGGTCGTCACGCGCACGATGCTGCTGGAGAAGGTGTGGGACTACCACTTCGATCCCCAGACCAACGTGATCGATGTTCACGTGTCTCGCCTGCGCGGGAAGATCGACAAGGATTTCGAGCGGCCTCTGCTGCACACCGTGCGCGGCGCGGGATAC
>CALMWO010000407.1 GCA_937873805.1 uncultured Hyphomonadaceae bacterium | reverse complement strand
CGCCACGCCCAGCGCCACATACCCGTTCCAGCGGATGCCGGCCTGAAAGACGCTGGAGAACTGCGCCCCATCCTTTGCCAGTAGCGGCCGGGCCAGCAGCATCAGAGCCGTCATTGTGGCGATCGTTCCGGCTAGCGCCAGACCCAGCCAGAGCGCCTCATCGTTGGCGAACGAGCCGTTTATGATGCTCATGAACATCAGCGGCGGAAACAGCACGAAATAGGTCAGCCGCTCCAGCGACGCCCAGCCTTCCTCCGTCAGCACCTTGAAACGCCGGAGAACTGCCCCGAGCGCAATAAGCGAGAATACAGGGATCAACGAAAGGACGACGTCGAGCATTCATTCGTTCTGGCAGAGTCTGTCGCCATGCGCGAGATGGCGTCGCCTCCGCCACGACTTCCCCTTGCCTCTTCGCGTGCTACGCTCTGCGCTGCACGCCCCGGGAGAGCCATGCCAGACGCCAGCCAGCCGCAGCCGAGCGAGATAGCAGGAGCCACGGGCCCAGCCGCGCGCATTGGCCTGTGGCTTGGGCCTGTGCTGGCAGCCGCCCCTCTGCTGCTTCCGATAGCTGGTCTTGCGTGGGAAGCGCGACTGGTGCTGGCCCTCCTGATCCTGATGGCGACGTGGTGGATCACCGAAGCCCTGCCGCTTGCCGCAACAGCCCTGCTGCCGATCATCGCCGTGCCGCTGATCGGGATCGACGTCGGAACGGATGCGCGCGGGCGGCTGGTCTGCGCCACGGAAGGGCTTTGTCGCGGCGCCTTGGCTGACCCACTCGCCAATGAGCGCGTGCTGAACCTCGGCGATCTTGGTGCGCATTACGCCAACCCGGTCGTGCTGCTGTATATCGGCGGCTTCCTGATCGGCATCGCGATCGAACGCTGGGGACTTTCAACGCGTATCGCCTACGGTCTGGTGGCTCGCGGCGGCGCCAATCCGAAGCTGATGCTGGCGGGATTTCTGGCGGCCGCCGGCTTCATTTCGATGTGGATATCAAACACGTCGACCTCGCTCATCCTGACGCCCCTCGCCCTGTCGGTCGCAGCGGGAAGCGCCGTGAACGGCCGCGAAGATTCGAAATTCGCCGCGGCGCTGGTTCTGGCCATCGCCTACGCCGCCACGATTGGCGGGCTGGCGACTCCGATCGGCACGCCGCCCAACGGCATCGCCCTCACCCAGCTGCGCGCGCAAGGCATCGAGGTGTCGTTCGGCCAGTGGATGGCGATCGGCGTGCCGGTCGTGATCATATTGCTGCCGATCGCGTGGCTGATCCTGTCGCGCGGCCTCAAGATGGATGCGGCCGGATCACGTGGCGCTCAGGAACGCGTGCGGCAGGAGTTGGCGAAGCTTGGCCCGCTGACCACGCAGGAAGGCCGCACGGCAGTGATCTTCTTCCTGATCGCCGGACTATGGATGATCTCGACCCTGATCGCTGACTGGATCGGCGCAGTCCTGCTTGGCGGCGCGCGGATCGATAGCGGGCATGTCGATACGATGATCGCAACGTTCGGCGCCATCCTGCTTTTCATGGTCCCGGCGGGCGGCGGAACCAGACGTCCGATCCTGATCTGGGATGACGCGCAGAAAATCCCCTGGGGCATCCTGCTGCTGTTTGGCGGCGGCCTCGCTCTTGCCTCTGCGGCGGAGCTATCCGGCCTGTCGCGCTATCTCGCCGAAAGCCTCAAGGGTGTTGCCGACCTGCATCCGGCAATCGTGATCCTGATGGTAGGCCTGCTTGTGATCGTCATCACCGAGTTCGCCTCCAACATCGCGACAATCTCACTGATGGGGCCAGTGCTGATCTCGCTGAGCCTTGGCAGTGAGACGCTTGGCGCGGCTGCGTTCATCGTACCGGCCGCGATGGCCGCATCGATGGGCTTCGCCATGCCAGTCGGTTCGGCGTCGAATGCGATCGCCTATGGCACGGGCAAGGTGAAACAGGCAGACATGATCAGGCGGGGGCTCGTGATGAACCTTTGCGCACTGGTGGTGCTGTCAATCGCCGGCCTCACGCTCGCGCCTTTGGTTTTCGGAGACTCGTGATGCGCTTTGCCCTTGCGATCGGCCTTGTCGCGCTTGGCGCCTGCGCGTTCGGCAAATCCGACCTCGAGATGGGCCACCCGCCGCTCGCGCCCAGCTATCTCAAGGACCTGCCCGGCGAAATGCGCAATGGCCTGGCGGTCAACTACACGCAGGCTGATGTCGGCGTGATCAATGTGCCGAACCTGCTTGTTTCTGCGAATGGCAAACGCATCGAAAATTCTGACGACTGGCTCGGTACGCGCCGCCCCGAAATCCGCCAGTTGCTGATCGACAACCAGTATGGCATCTCGCCATCCGTGGCGTCGACGCGCAAGGCAACGATCCGCCACGACTATTCCGAGCATGGTGTCGCGGCGCTGAACGGCACGGCGCGTCGCTCCCAGTCGACGATAACCGCCACAACCGATCTCGGCTCACACGCGATCGACGTCCTGCTGTACACGCCCGCGCGCGCCACCGGCCCTTCGCCCACCGTCCTGATGGTGAACTTCAGCCCGAACGTCATCATGGTCGATGACACGGGCATCAAGGAAACCGACGGCTGGGACAATGGCAAACGCATCCCCGGACGCCAGGCGCGTGTGATCGCAAAGCCCGATGTCGCGGCCTACCTCGCCCGCGGCTATGCCGTCGCGCTGGTCCACTATGCGCAGATCGAGCCGGATTTTGATGGCGGCTCCGCGTTGGGTCTGAGGAAGATCTACGGGCCGATCAATGAGATCAGCCGCAAACCGAGCGACGCTGGCGCTGTCGCGACATGGGCCGAAGGGCTGTCGCTCGTGCGCGAGCATCTGGCGCGTGATCCATCCGTCGATAGCCGGCGCATTGCGCTCTATGGAATTTCCCGGCTCGGCAAGACAGCGCTGTGGGCCGGCGCTAATGATCCGCGTTTCGCCGCCATCATCGCTGTGAGCTCCGGCGAAGGCGGCGCATCGCTCAGTCGCCGGAACTATGGCGAGACGATCGGCCATGTCGCGGCAGCGTTCCCCTACTGGTTCTCGCGCAAGTGGAACAGCTTTGCGCCCAGCCCGTCTTCCGCTCCGGTCGATGCCCACATGGTGCTGGCGATGATCGCGCCGCGGCCTCTTATGCTGGTCGTTGGGGAGACGGATGCGTGGTCGGATCCTTACGGCGAGTTCGTCGCCGCTCGTCTCGCAACGCCGGTCTATCGCCTGTTCGACAAGGTCGGCGTCGATGGCATTCCGCCGCTTGATGTGCCGACGCGCCACGACCTCGTCTTCATGATGCATAGCGCCGGACATGGCCCCGCGCCGCAGGACACGCCTGCAATACTTGCGTTTCTGGACCGGAACCTGCGGGCGGAAGGCAGTTAAGCGCCGTTAACCAAATCTGGGGCAGTTTCCTCGCTGGAGGATTCTGCCCGCAATGCAGGCCTATGATCTCATCGTGATCGGGTCCGGCCCCGCCGGAAGGCGCGCGGCCGTGCAGGCGGCGAAGCTGAAGAAATCCGTGCTCGTGATCGAGAAGGGCCGGCGCGTCGGCGGCGTATGTGTGCATACCGGCACCATACCGTCGAAGACGCTGCGCGAGACGGTGCTGAATCTTTCCGGCTGGCGCGAGCGTGGCTTCTACGGGCGGGCACATCGGAACAAGCAGTCGATCACGGCAGAGGATCTGCGCAGGCGGCTTGCGATAACGCTGGATCATGAGGTGGAAATCCTCGAACACCAGTTCGCCCGCAACAGCGTGAGCTGGGTTAGTGGCGAAGCACGGTTCATCGATCCGCTGCATATCGAAGTCGCCACCGACACCGGACCGCAGCGCTTCACTGCCGGGCGGTTCATCATCGCTGTTGGCACCGAGCCTTATCGTCCAGCCAACATTCCGTTCGACGGCGAGGCGATCCTGGATCCCGACGAAATACTCGATCTCAAGCGCCTGCCTCGCTCGCTGACCGTCATCGGCGCGGGCGTGATCGGGATCGAATATGCGACGATTTTCTCGGCGCTTGATGTGAAAGTCACCGTCATCGAGCCGGCCGACACGCTGCTGCCCTTCATCGACCGCGAGCTGGTGGATGAATTCATCCACGACATGCGCGATCGGGGGATGTCGCTGCGCCTGCAGAGCAAGGTGAAGCGGGTGACGCGCCCGGCACATGACGCCTGCCTGGTTGAGCTGGAAGACTCGCGCCAAGTCTGGAGCGAGATGGTTCTCTTCGCGGCTGGCCGCAAGGGTGCGACGGAGTCGCTCGAGCTGGAGAATTGCGGGCTCAGAACGGATGAGCGTGGCAAGATCGAGGTTGATCGCGCGACCTTCCGCACCAGGCTGCCGCATATCTTTGCGGTAGGCGACGTGATCGGCTTTCCGAGTCTTGCGTCGACGTCGATGGAGCAAGGCCGGATTGCCGCCTGCAATGCTTTCGATGCGCCAGCGCAGGCGCCGCCGGAATTCTTTCCGTATGGCATCTATTCCGTGCCGGAGATGTCGACCATCGGCATGACCGAGGAGCAGGTCCGGCAGAAGCATATTCCGTATGAGTGCGGCGTTGCGCGTTTCCGCGAGACGGCGCGGGGGCAGATCATGGGGCTGAATGCAGGCTTCATGAAGATGATCTTCGCGCTGGAAACGCGGCGACTGCTGGGCGTTCACATCGTCGGCGAAGGCGCGACGGAGCTGATCCATATCGGCCAGGCCGTTCTGAACCTTGGCGGGTCGCTCGACTATTTCGTCGAGAACACTTTCAACTATCCGACGCTGGCCGAGGCCTACAAGATCGCGGCGCTCGATGCCTGGAACCGTATGCCCCGCAAACAGCCGAGCGTTGCCGCGCATGACGATGCGATGGCGGCGCTGGAGCGGTTTGCACGCGCGGCGAAGGGCGGCTGAGCTACTTCGCCAGCTTTATGGCGCAATCCT
>CALMWO010000406.1 GCA_937873805.1 uncultured Hyphomonadaceae bacterium | reverse complement strand
CCTGAACGTAGTTCTTGATCACGTCGATGTCCTTGGCGGAGGTCGCGCCGTCAAAGCCCGCGATGCGTTCGTAACCGACGTCGATCGGATATTGCTTCAGGTACCAGGACGCGACGGGCATGTAGGACCAGTGCCACTTCTCTTCTTCGTATCCCGTCGGCCGGCCATCGGCGCCTTTGGCGGAATAGACCTGGCAGAAGCCGTATTGCGGGGCGTGGCTCGTGAGCCAGTCGTAGATGCGCTTGCCGTCGCGCGTGTTGAAGTAGCTGTTGTTCAGATTGTTGATGTCGAAGTCCGTGCCCCAGTGATGGCGCGACGTGGCGGGCATGGAGGAGAATTCGAGGATCTTGAGCGCGCGTGCTTTCGGGTCTGGCGTCGAGACGTTGAGCTTCTTGCCGCCGACAGCCGTCTTGCCGTTCCACTTGTTCTCCCAGATTTCCTTCTGGTCAGAGAAGGAGCGGAAAGCGGAGACGGCTTTCAGGACGTAACCGTTGGAGGCGGCGTCTTCCGCCATGCGCACGAACGCATCGACCGCATCCTTGTGGCCCCAGACGCGGGAGCCGCCGAGGTATTTCTCGGGGATCTTCGCGAACATCGGATCCTTTGCGGGGTCGATGTCGCCGATCAGGTATTTGAGGGCGACGTGATTGCCGGAGGGCGCTTCGACCTCTTCAGCAGCAACGGGCGGAGCGGGCTCGGCGGCGGGCGGCTGGCTGGAATCGGGATAGCTGGCGACGGTGGCGGGTTCGCTCGATTGCGCAACCGCAACGATTGCATCGTCGGCGGGCTTGCCGCTGCAGGCAGCCAGCGCCAGCACAGCCATAGATGCAAAGGTGCCGACAACGCGCATCACGATCTCCGGGGCCCCGCGCATACTGAACCATGTTCGCGCGTGGCGATCCATGGCTCATGGCGCCACATAAGTGTGTGGCGAAGTGACTCTACGGCAGAGGTTCAGTTCTTGAACTTGGGCTCTCTGGGACGCATCAGGCCTTCCTGCGTCACCGAGGCGACGAGCTTGCCGGCTTCGGTGAAGACTTCGCCGCGGTTGAAGCCGCGCGCGCCCGAGGCCGAAGGCGAGTCCATCGTGTAGAGCAGCCAATCCGAGATATCGAAAGGCTCGTGGAACCACATCGAGTGGTCGAGCGACGCCATCTGAACGCCGCCGGTGAACCAGTTGACGCCGTGCGGTTTCGTCGAGGTGTCGAGGATGCCCATGTCGGAGGCGTAGGCGAGCAAGCATTGCTGGAGTGCGTAGTCGTTCGCATCGACCTTGCCGCGGGCGCGGAGCCACATCTGCTTTTTCGGTTCGGTCTTGGCGGGCGAGATCATCTGGCGCGGGTCGACGGGCTTCAGTTCGATCGGCCGCGGGCGCGAGAACTGTTTCTGGAACTCTTTCGGGATGTGGTCCTTCGCCATGGCGCGGAGCTCGTCTTCGGACAGGAGTTCGCCGGGCTTCTTTGTCTCCGGCATCGGCGACTGGTGCGTGAAGCCGGATTCAGCAACCTGGAAAGACGCTGCGAGGTTGAAGATCTGCTCGCCGTGCTGGATCGCGGTGACGCGGCGGGTGGCAAAGCTCTTGCCGTCGCGGGCGCGGTCGACCTCGTAGAGGATCGGGATGGTCGGATCGCCCGGGCGGATGAAATAGGCGTGGAGGGAGTGGCACACACGGGTCTCGACCGTGCGATAGGCGGCGACGAGCGCCTGGGCGATGACCTGTCCGCCGAAGACGCGTCGCATGCCATCGTCGGGTGACTGGCCGCGGAAGAGGTTCACCTCGATACGCTCCAG
>CALMWO010000405.1 GCA_937873805.1 uncultured Hyphomonadaceae bacterium | reverse complement strand
CGCGCAGCATCGCATCGATCCAGCGATCGAGAGGCGAGGGGGTTACCAGCCCAGTGTGCGTGTGTTTGTGCCGTGTCATGGGGAGGAGAATACGCCGGGCCACGGGGGCGTAGATTCTGAGGGGCGCTATCCCCCGTGTTTGTTGGCTAGCCGGTTGAATTCAGGCGTGAAGAATTTTCGCCGTCCTACGAATTGGGAACCCCTCCATCCCCCAATCGCGGTCATTCTCGGGCTTGTCCCGAGAATCCCGGTTCGTGGTTCGTTGGGACTGGCTCGCTATCCCGCTGACGATCCAACCGAGATCCTCGGCACGAGGCCGAGGATGACCGTGGTTGGAGGCGGCGGGCAAAAAGAAAACGGCAGGCTTTCGCCTGCCGTTCTCGATGTTTGATCTGAAAGAGAAAGCCTACTCGGCTTTGACTTCCGGGAGCGCGCCGCTGGCGGGCAGGGTTTTCTTGGTGAGGAAGACTGCGACGTTGCGCTTGTCTTCATCCGACATGCCGCTGACGGCGCCGGCCATCATCGGGACGGGCGTGTTCAGGGCGTCGAGGACCTTCTGGTTTTCGTAGGTCGCGAGTTTTTCGACCAGCGGCGCGTTGGCCATGCCCGTGGCGTGGCACATCTTGCAGCGCTGTTCGTAGATGGCGGCCCCTTCGGCCGGGCCGGCGAGCGCCGACGGGGCAGCGAGAATGGCGAGGCCGATGAAAGCAGCAGTCAGACGCATAAAACCCTCCAGATGACGCACGGCCAGCTTGTAGTGATCCGAACCTGAACAGGCCATAACCAAGCGCAGTTATTGCTGAACTGCGACGTTCTGGCCGCAGAAACGGGCGGAATCGCTCTTTCCGTCGTTCTCTGGTATGTGCCGCGCTCGATCGGGCGGCTGGGCGATCGCTGGCAGGCCATTCCTTCAAGGAGGGGTGGTTGCTGGAGGAAAGTCCGGGCTCCACGTAGGCAAGGCGGCGGATAACGTCCGCCCGGGGATGCGGGCAACCGGAAACCCGAGGGATAGCGCCACAGAAAGCAAACCGCCCGGGACTTGTCCCGGGTAAGGGTGAAAGGGTGGGGTAAGAGCCCACCGCGTTCCTGGTGACAGGGATGGCAAGGCAAGCCCCGCCTGGAGCAAGACCGAATAGGGATGGGCGTCTCGCAAGAGACAGGCACGCCTTCGTGCTCCATCCGGGTTGGTCGCGCGAGGCGGTCCGCAAGGGCCGTCCCAGAGGAATGGTCGCCCACGGGCCGAAAGGTCCTGGACAGAACCCGGCTTACAGGCCGCCTGATCGAGATTTACCCATTTGCTGTGGACAGCTGGCCGCGACGTTTTCACCCGCGCGAATGCCAGTAAACACAGGCGGATTCCGCCTTCGGTTCACATCTCGCTAACTACTTATCCACACCCCGGCGGATATAGCTAACCGATCTACCTGCTTTGTTCCGCTAGTTGGCGTCCAAATGGTTAACGCGACCCTAATGTCCCGTTGTTGCCCATGCCCTCCCATGGTATCCCCTGAAACTCCACGGAAGGGGCTCCGTGGCGGGACGATTTCAGGGTGCGCCGACCCATCCGGGCGAGCGCTTAGCGGGCAATCAGGGGCATGTTTCTCTCCTCCTTCGAGAGCAGCGTTGACGCAAAGAAGCGGGTGTCGATTCCCGCGCCTTTCCGCAAGTCTCTTGGCGGCGAGGACAGCGTCTACCTGTGGCCGTCGCTGGACAAGGCCTGCATCGAGGGCGCGGGGATGCGCCTGATGGAAGGCTTCGAGGATTCCATGGCCGACCTCGATCTGATGGATCCGCGCCGTTACGCGCTCGCGACCTACATCATGGGCGAGGCGAGGCCGTCGAAATTCGACGAAGGCGGGCGGATCGTGCTGGACGCGGAGCTGCTGGCGAAGGCCGGCATCTCGGACAAGGCAAAGTTCGTTGGCCTTGGCGACCGTTTCCAGATCTGGGAGCCGGCGGCATTTGAGGCGATGCGCGAAGAGATGCGCGCACTGGCGCGCGAAAGCCTAGGCCTGCTGAAAGCCAAGCCGCGCCGCTCCGGTCAGCAGGGGCAGGGTCAGGCGGCGGCTGAATGAGCGAGCTGGAACTCAACTCACCTGTTACGGCAGGCCATGTGCCCGTCCTCATCGAGGAGGTGATCCACGCGCTTGCGCCGGTGAACGGCGCGGTGATGGTGGATGGCACGTATGGCGGCGGCGGCTATGCGCGCGCCGCGCTGGCCGTGGCGGACATCACGCTGATCGGCATCGACCGCGATCCCGAAGCGATGGAGCGGGCGTGGGCGCATGCGGGCAAGGATGCGCGGCTGATCCCGGCGCCGGGTCGGTTCGGTGAACTCGAAACGATCGTCCACGCAACGGGCAAGGACAAGGTCGATGGCGTGATGCTCGATCTTGGCGTGTCGTCCTTCCAGATCGATGAAGCAGGGCGCGGGTTTTCCTTCATGCGCGATGGTCCTCTGGACATGCGCATGGAGAAGAAGGGACCGTCTGCGGCCGACGCGGTGAACCATCTCACCGAGGGTGAGCTGGCCGACATCTTTCATATTCTCGGTGAGGAGCCCGGTGCGCGGCGCGTGGCGCGTGGCATCGTTTATCGCCGGAAGACGCAGAAGTTCGAGACAACGCTGGACCTTGCGGCCTGCATCGAGCGCTCGCTGGGCGGGCGTCGCGGCAAGCCGACGCATCCGGCGACGCGCTCGTTCCAGGCGCTGCGGATGTGGGTGAATGACGAAAGCGGCGAGCTGGTGCGGGCGCTGGCGGCGGCCGAGCGTGTGCTGAAACCCGGCGGGCGGCTGGTCGTCGTAACCTTCCATTCAATCGAAGACCGCATCGTGAAGCTGTTCCTCAGGGCGCGATCCGGCAACGAGCCGGGCGCGTCACGGCACCTGCCGGGAGCGCCCAAGGGCAAGACGCCGACCTTCGAGGTTCTTCAGCGCAAGGCCATCGAGCCGGGCGAGGCGGAACTCGAAGCCAACCCGCGGTCTCGTTCGGCGCGCCTGCGCTGGGCGCTGCGGACGGAAGCGCCGGCGTGGGACGCTCCTCCTGATGAGGGGTTCCGTTTGCCGGGGCTGAAACAGCTTGAAGGAGTTGAGGGATGCGGAAGCTCACCATCATCGGCGGTCTCATCCTAGTTGTGCTCGCAGTGGCGGTCTATTGCGCCGAG
>CALMWO010000404.1 GCA_937873805.1 uncultured Hyphomonadaceae bacterium | reverse complement strand
AGGGCGTTGGATTTGCGGACGAAGATTTTTGGCCGTCCTACGAATTGGGAACCGCACTATCCCCCATTTGCGAGATCACGCGCGTGGCTCTCCGGCCCTCGCTTATGCTCGGGCGTTCGTTGCTCGAATTGGTCCACTGGACCAATTCGTCCGCTGCGCGGACCGCGCCTCACCCTTCGACAGGCGCACGCTTCGCGTGCTGCTCAGGATGAGGGCTGTCGAGCGTTGTCATCCTCGGGCTTGACCCGAGGATCTTTCTTAGTCGCGACGGCTGAGCTGACTGATGGAAAGCAAGATCCTCGGGTCGAGCCCGAGGATGACGCTGTGGGTGTGGCTTGCCCCCTCCGTCAGTCCGCTATGCGGACTGCCACCTCCCCCAGTCCTTCGGACTGATGGAGGCAAGAGGGCGGTGTGTTGCCTCCACCTGCTTGGCAGGGGGAGGTGGATCGATGCGAAGCCGCGAGACGGAGGGGAATGATGAGGTGGGTTTGCGACCGCTTAGCCCGGGCCTGTTTCCACGGCTGCGTATTGTTGCGAGCCGTAGCCGAGCATGCGTTTGCGTTGTTCGCTGCGCGGGTCGTTTTCGACGCGGGGGCCGGCGGGGGTTTCGTCCCACATCATGGTTGGGCGGGTGGACGAATTGTATTTCGGCCAGGTCGGCGTCTTGCCGCCATTGGGATCGCCGTTGGCGGCGAAGTTGGCCCAGGCGCCGCTCATGCGGTCAGCGAGGTTCTGCGCATTGGCGGTGGGTTCACCGCCGATGCTTGTGGCTTTCGACAACGTGTCGAAGACGAAGGGAATCTCGGAGGCGTGCGGCGTGTGATAGCGGCCGCCTTCGAGCGGGGTTGAGCGATAGAACTGGTAGGCCCAGACGGGCGCTGCATTCTGATCCGCCTTGCGGCCTGCGAGGATCGTCGAGTCGAGGAAGTAACCGCGGTCGGTCGAGGTCATGTAGAGGATCTCGTCGCGCTTCGCTTGCGGATAGAGGCGGCGGTACATCGCGATCGTCTCGGCGGACTCGCCCGCGGGCACGAGCTGGCTGACGCGCTTCACCAGATCATCTTCGGCAAGGTTCACGATGGCGGGGTCGCCGCCCATGAAGACGGAGGCTTCGGTGCGGTTGGAGCCGACGATCATCGGGATTTTCGCCGATATGGCGGGCGCGCCGGGATCGAACGGGTGAGATGGGAATGACGGCGAGCCGACGACGGGGCGGAATTGCCCGGTATCGCGCACCGCTCCGGGGACGGCGGCGAGCATCTGATCGAGCGAGAGTGTCTGCAGTTTCTGGATGTCGTTCTTGCCGACATTGACGGCTTTGAGGAACAGCTCGGTGCGCTTCATCGCCGTCTCGGGCGTGTCGAGGCGCAGCTGCGAGCCGGACTGCACGACGCAGCGATGAAAGAGGCCCTGCGCAGGCGGCATGGCCATCATCGAGGACGTTTTGCGCGCGCCGCCGCTTTCGCCATAGATGAGCACGCGGCTGGGGTCGCCGCCGAAGCCGGCGATGTTGTCCTTCACCCATTTGAGAGCGAGCACGCAATCGAGCATGCCGACGCTGGCCGCGTCTTTCCATTCGCCGCCGCCGAGATCGCCCAGATAGAGATAACCGAAGACGTTGAGGCGGTGGTTGATCGTGACGATCACCACATCCTGCTTCTGCGCCATGCGCACGCCGTCATACCAGGCCGATGAGCCCGAGCCGGTGGAGAAGCCGCCGCCATGGAGCCAGACGAGGACGGGGCGCTTGCCGGTGTCTGTTGCAGGCGTCCAGACGTTGAGGACAAGGCAGTCTTCCGATTGCGCGCCCGTCGGATTGTTGTTGATCAGCGGCGGGGGAAGTTTCGGATCACGTGGCGGGAGCGGCGGCGCGGTGGATGGGCGGCCCTGTGGCGTGGGCGGACCATAGGCGATGGTTTCCCTGACGCCGGTCCACGGAATGGCGGGGAGCGGCGCGCGGAAACGGCCGGGGCCGGCCGTGGAGGCGCCGTAGGGAATGCCCTTGAAGACCTTCACGCCGTTTTCTGTCAGGCCCTGCACCTTGCCGGCATTGGTGGTGACGATGGGCTGGCCGCCGGGGCCGGTTTCGGCGAGCGGCGTAGCGCATGCGGCGAGCCCGCCAGCAAGGCCCGTGAGCATCAGTGTGCGGCGATTGATGTTCGGCATGACGATGTTTCCCCCGGACTGTTTTTTTGCAGGTTGGCGCGTGAGCGACGTGACGTCAAACACAGGTTTGCAATAAAAAATGGAGCAAAAAGGCCGCATAGCGCGCGCTGCGTGTTTGAGGTTTCAGGCGAGCAAGGAAGCGGCTAAGCCTTTTGCCGTTTCCGGGCGTCCGCTGCCCGGCAGGATCGGGCCCGCACGTACGCTGGAGACGTGGCCCGCTTGGGGTGGCGAGATGTTGGTACGTGTTCTTCACTTCGTGCTTGGCGCCATACTGGGCGCGGGCGGCGGCTATCTGGTCTGGACGCATCGTTCAGAAGGCATGGATATTTTTCCGCCGGCCGCAGGCATGCCATGGCTGGTGATTGCCGGGGTGCTGCTGCTTTCAGCGGGCGTCGTGTTTCTGGTGAGCGCGGTGCATCCGCGACCCAATCGCCGCGCGCGGCTGGCGGCGGAGGCGGCGGAGCGCGACGCAAGCCTGGGCGCGGCTGAATCGTATTATTCGGAACGTGCGCGCGCGGCGGATCGTGACTGGCGCGCGGGCGATATTCCCGAGCCGGCAGCGCCTGTAGCTGCGCCTCCCGCTCCGGCGCCAGCGAAGGTTGCGCCTGTTGTCGCTCCGGTTGTGGCGGCCCCGGTTGTGGCGAAGCCTGTCGCGACATCGGCGCCGCCTGAGGCGGCTGCATCCGTGCCCTTCCCTGCGACGGCAACACTGGCGCCGATCCCGGCTGCAACGGAGCCGCCGCCTGCGCCTGTGAAGCTGCAAGCAGCAACACCCGCGCCGGAGGTTGCGCCAGTTGCTGAGGCGTCGCCTGCGCCGGTTGCGGTTGCGCCAGTCGCGCCGCCCCCGCTGCCGGTAGCGCCTGCTGCTGCGACTGAACCTGAAACGCCGTTCGCGGCGATACGGGCTGCGCTGGCTGGGGGAAATCTCGACGATGCCGAGAAGCTGCTCAATGCGGGGCGCGACACGGCGCAGGGACTGGAGCTGGCGGAGCTGACCGGGCTTGCCGGAGATCACGCTGCCGCCATGGGGCGCGCGAGCAACGCCAAATGGCTGTGGCGTCTGGCGCTGAAGCGGTTCGGCGAACAGAGCGCGATGGATACGCCGGCGGCCAGGGCCGTGGCGGAGAGCCTGCGGGTTGCGGGCTAGCGTATCGTCCCGGGCGGACAAAAAGGCCGGACTGCTTCCAGCCCGGCCCTTTCCAGTTCAGTCCAGGGTCTGATCACGCGGAGGCGTGAGCGCTACCTTGCGATGCGCAGACGGTTGATCGCGGTGGCGATGTTCCGGAATGCGGCTTCGAGCTCTTCGTTGTTGGCGGCAAGGAAGGCGTTCCGCGGGTTACCGGCGCAAGCCAGCAGGAAGTCGTCGCTGAAGCCGGCCGTGTTGAGCTGCAGCCCCACCGTATAGATGATGACACCGTCGGCCCGCAGGGCGTTGCATAGCGCCTGCGCCTGCTTGAAGGACGGATCGCGGCCAACCGTGTTGTCTCCGGCGATGCTGGGCGTGCAGAGGGTCGAGCTTATCCCGCTTGAAGCGATACCGTTGCAGGTCGAGTAGTTGAATTCGCCATCGGTCATCAGAACGAGCACGCGGGCGAGCTGACTGAAATTCTTGGGCCGGGGAACGTTCTCGGGCTCCCTGTCCCACACTGTCGAGAAGTTGTTCGACAGCAGGTACCACCCCCAGGCGACGCCGAGCTGCCCTGCGGTGGAGCCGTCCGTATCGAGATCCTCGACCGCGTCGAACAGGCGCTGCCGGTTGTCGGTGAGCGGCGTCACATAGTTGGCCTGGGTACACGTTCCATTGCCGGTGTAGAGAATGCCGAGCGGCGCCGTGGCCGGGTTCGCGTCGGTGAATTCGTCAGCGCCGTAGCGTTCGACCATGCACGGGCTGGGGCGGAAGACGCGCTCGGCATTGCCGCTCGTCAGGTACCAGTAGCGGTCGCAGCCATAGCGCGTGCATTGCGCCCCGGCGCTGTTGGCCGTGTAGTTGGTGGCCATGCTCGCGACCGTCGGGCCGGAGTCGGCAAGCGTAAGACTGCTGTCGTTGGCGTCGTTGTCGGCCAACACGGTCCAGGTAAGGCGTGAGCCTGAGGAACATGTGCCAGACGAGCTGAGGCTGCAGGTATTGAGGCCCGTCATGCCGCCTGCGCCGGTGACAACGATGCGCTCACCGACGGCGATACCATGACCGACGGATGTGATCCGGACGTTGCAGGTGGTGAATTCGCAAGCCGCCGCCGTGCCGCCCGAGGTCCAGTCGCGATAGTCCCGGCCATCACCCGGCAGGAAGAAGACCGTGCCTAGCGGATTCTCGACCTGCCACGATGAGTTCAGCACGGAGTGTGCGGACGTATTCGAACCAGACTGCGTCATGCCCCAGATCGCGACGTGGTCAGATGTGGAGAAGCCGTGATTGGTCGAAGTGGTAATGCGATAGCGGCAGTTCGCGACGTAGCACTTCGAGGCCGTGCCGTTGTTGTTGTAGGTCGCAAAGCTGGAGCTGTTCGTTCCGGGAAGGATGAAGGTGTTCGCGTCGAACGCGCCGATCGTGTAGGTCGTGCCCCATGTATTGTTGGGGCTCGAGCCCGCGCCGGTGGTGTTGACGCCGTTGATATAGACAAGGTCTCCGGCCGCATAGCCGTGCGAGTTGGCGGTGACGCCGACTTCACATGTGGTCGTCCAGCAGCGCTGCGAGGATCCGGCTGTGGCATTGGTCGTACCGGTCGGCGGCGTTGTGTAGGTGGTGGTGCCGAGGTTCTGCAGCCAGATGTAGTAGGGAGACGTCGCGGTGCGGTCCGCGACCTTGTAGCGATTGCCATTCAGGCCAGTATAGCTGCCGTTGGCGCCGGAAATGTAGACCGTGTCGCCGTTCGCGTAATACGTGCTCGCCGCAGCTGAAACAGTGACACGGATTCGTGTGTTCGAGTTTGTCTTGCGGATATTCGTGATGTTGAGCGCGGCGCCGCGACGCCAGGAGACATCGCTGATCGCCTTGCCTGTGCCAACGCGCCAGCCGGCCTGACTGATCGTCCGATCGCTGGTCGACGGCGCACGCCAGCTGGCGGCGGTAATGGCGGTCGGGCCGGTGGGCGTGCCGCGCAGCTATTCGACTACGGTGTTGTTGACGAAGCTGATCCCACCCGTGCCGATTGTGTTGAGACTGATATACTGTGACCAGGGGACGATCGCGGCGCGCGAGAAGAACGGCACCTCCGGCGGCTGCTGCTCGCTGACGACTTCGTCGATCAGCAGGTTGGCCGCGCTCCTGAGGCCCGTCATGCGGGTTGCGTTCATCGAGCCGGTGATGTCGAGCGCAAGCGCAACCTCGACGTTGTTGCCGCCCTGCCGCACTTCGCTCTCCGCCGAAACGGTGACGTAAGGCTGGCCGACCAGCGGCATGAAATAGGTGTTGATGGTCACCTGGCCCTTGAGTGTCCACGTTTCAGCACCGTTGACGAGGCCCTCGACGAGTTCGAGGGTGATCGGGTCGTCGTGGTGTGTACGGAAGTTGCGTTCGACGAACCTCTCGGCGATAGCGTCGAGGTCGGAGCCCTCGGTCAGCGTCGAGCCGACGGCAAGAGCTGCGGCGTCCAGAGCGGCGGCTAGCTCGAAGCGGGCGAGGAAGGCGCGGCCGCCGTCGATGGCCAGGCCGGCGCAAACCGTCAGCGGGATTGCCATCATCGCGAACTGCAGGGCGAACGCCCCACGCGTGTTCGAGAGGAACTTCTTGCTGGACCGGAACATGGCCGTTCTCACTTTCCCTGAGCGCGCAATGAAGCGCGCCCTCCCTCTAGAAATCAGCTTGCGCCAAAGTATACGATCTCGCCGCCGTCATCGGTGCTGCCATCAAGCGCCACGAGTCGTTCGACACGCGGGCGGGCATAGGCGGAGCGTTCGATCGCCATGAAGCCGCCGCCGAAAAGGTCGGTGAGTACAGATCTGTATGTGTAGCGGATGCCGACGCGAATGACGGATTCGTCCACAAGACCCATGCCTTCAGCTTCGCTCAGGTTGAACTCCACAGCGCTGCCAGCGACACGACGCCAGAGCATGGTGGGCGCCGCATCCGTGCCTTCGAAGCCAACGGAGGATACGTCCAGATCGAGATTGTCCGTGGTTTCGAGCGGATTCATCATGAACACCGCCGCATCCCGAACTTCCTCCAGCGCTGGGGTCGTCAAAGTGGCCTCTCGCGAAACGAGGTCAGCGACCTGGTGAACGTAGCGAGTCGCCTCTTCGGCCGCACGAAAGCGGAAAGACAATTCGAAGACACCCATGACCAGAAAGATCAAGGCTGGAGCGATGAGCGCGAACTCGGTCGCGGCGACGCCTCGGGCGTCTGTGAAAAGGCGCGGTATGAGCGAGCGGATGCGCATGATCAGTTCCACGGCTCATTTCTGACGATGCAGAAGCTGTTCACGATCGCAGGGTTGTCAGGCCCCATGTTGAACAGCCTGTCCATGAAGGGCGTGATGAACTGGTGCTGGATCGCGGCGCGCACGACGGAGAACTGGTTGGGACCGCCCGGGTCGAAAATGAAATTCGACGGCAGGCCGTCGTCATACTCAACTTCAGGAAACTCGATCTCGTTGAGCTCGTCATAGTTGCGCACGTCCCACTGGATTGCGTTGCAGTCCATCAGCGCTCCGGCGGATTCTTCGCACAGCTCGTCGAACTTCTGCCGCATGTTGGCGGCGTCCTGGACTTCCCCGGTCTGGAGATTTCGTGTCGCTTCGTAGACGATGTGGTTCAGGGCGTAGGTCTTGTATTGGTAGAGAACGAACTCCACCAAGCCCATGATCAGCATGAAGAAGATCGGCGCGAGCATCGCGAACTCGATCATCACGTTGCCGCCCTCCTCTCTGGAGAGGCGCTTATGCGTGCCCATGGGATGTCCCGCCTTTTATCGCAGGATGAGTTATGCGCCCTCAGGTTTAATTATCCGCTGAGTGGAACCCGATCTTTTTGCGAAGAAACGCTGCTAAGCTGTTTACGTCTGCTTCACGGGTTGGCGCTGGACCTCGTGATGAAGCGGACGTAAACGCGGGAAATGGCCCGTACAGTCACCGCCGCAGTGATCCTTATCGGAGATGAGCTTCTCTCCGGGCGGACGCAGGATTCAAACCTGAAGACGATCGCGGAATTCCTTAACCCTCTGGGCGTGGAGGTTCGCGAGGCGCGGGTGATCGCCGACGTTCATGAGACGATCGTGTCGACCGTGCAGGCGATGAGCCAGCGACACGACTATGTTTTCACCACCGGCGGCATCGGACCGACGCATGACGACATTACCGCCGATGCCGTTGCGGCAGCTTTCGGGCGGACGATCGACGTGCGGGCGGACGCGATGGCGATCCTCAAGCCCTGGTATGAAGCGCGTGGCCAGGACATGAACGAGGGCCGCCTGCGCATGGCGCGCATCCCGGCGGGGGCGGAGCTGATCCACAATCCGGTGTCGGCGGCGCCGGGGTTCATGCTCGGCAATGTGTTCGTGATGGCGGGCATCCCCGCGGTGACGTGCGGCATGCTGCAGGATGTGGGGCATCGCATTCAGGGCGGCGCGGTGGTGCATGCGCATACGGTGCGCGGAATGGGATTGCGTGAAGGCGATATCGCCGAGCCGCTGGGGGCATTGGCCAAGGCGCGGCCTGAGGTGAGCTTTGGATCGTATCCCTTCATGCGGCTGAACGGGAAGAATACGGAGTTCGGGGTGAACCTTGTGGCGCGCAGCCGCGACCCGGACCTGATCGCAACCAGCCTCGATGCGCTGGTCGAGATCGTGAAGGCGCAGGGCGTGAAGCCCGAGATTGATCCGAAGAAGGACTGAGCGATGAGCGACGGGATCGAAGAGCAGCTTCTGGTCGAGCGCGATGGCGCGGTGGCTGTGCTGACGTTGAACCGGGCGAAGCAACTCAACGCGCTGTCGGTGGCGTTGCGGACGCAGATCGTGAAGACGGTGCGGGAGATTTCGGCGGCTGACGATGTGCGTGCGATCGTGCTGACGGGATCGGGGCGGGCATTCTCGGCAGGTGTCGATCTCAAGGAAGCAGGGCAAAAAGGGTTCTCGCTGGGCGTTGGCTCGCAGGCGAGCCAGGACATGGATCTGGCGGCGGCGTTTGCGGCCTGCCCCTGGCCGGTGATCGGCGCGATCAACGGGTTTGCGATCACGGGTGGGTTCGAGCTGGCGTTGATGTGCGACGTGCTGCTGGCCTCCAGCGAAGCGAAGTTCGCTGATACGCATTCGCGCGTTGGCCTGATGCCGGTGTGGGGGCTGTCGCAGAAGCTGCCGCGGATCATCGGGGCGAGCCGGGCGAAGGAGCTGTCGCTGACGGGGAACTATCTCGATGCGGAGACCGCGGAACGCTGGGGGCTGGTGAACCGGGTCTATGCGCCGGACGAGCTGTTGCCGGCGGCGAAGAAGCTGGCGGCGGAAATGGCGGGGGTCGAGGGCGGCCTGCTGAAGCGAATGAAGGCGGCGATCGATGACGGTCTCGCTCTGCCCCTGCCCGAGGCGCTGAAGATGGAAATCGAGCGCGGGTCAAAGAATAATTCGGCGGTGACGCCGGCGGCGGCGGAAGAATCACGCAAGACGGCGATGGCGCGTGGCCGGGAGCAAGCCGGTTGAGCTGGAGCCGCATCTATGACGGCGAGGAGCCGCAGCGCGTCAACAAGTGGCTGGCGCAGGCGGGCGTGTGTTCGCGGCGTGAGGCAGAAGCGCTGATTGCGGCAGGCGCCGTGTTCATCGACGGGGAGCGCGTGGAGGATGTCGGCCGGAAGATTTCGGCGGGACAGACACTGGTGCTGAACGATCGCGCCGAGCTGGGGCTCGGGGCGCAGATCTCGGTGGTGATTCACAAGCCCGTCGGGATTGTGTCGGCGCAGCCTGATCCGGGACAGATACCGGCAGCCAGGCTGCTGACGGCGGAGAACCAGGTGGGCGGCGGGATTGCGCCGAGTTCGCGCGCGACGTTTGCGCCGCTGGGGCGGCTCGACATGGATTCGCGCGGGCTGCTGCTGCTGTCGGAAGACGGCGTGCTGGCGAAGGCGATCATCGGACCGGAGTCGCAGATCGACAAGGAGTATGTCGTGACGGTGACCGGCAAGGTGGATCGCGCGAAGATCCAGAAGCTGCGTCACGGGCTGGAGCTGGACGGACGGCAGCTGAAGCCGGCGAAGGTGACGCTGGATGATGTGCAGGTGCTGCGCTTCGTGCTGACCGAGGGACGCAACCGTCAGATTCGGCGGATGTGCGAGTTGGTGGAGCTGGATGTCGTCGACCTGATCCGCGTGCGCGTGGGCTCGCTGAAGCTGGGCGACCTGCCCGAGGGCAAGTGGCGACATCTGACGCCGGACGAGCGCAATGCGCTGGTGGCGGCGAGCGCCTAGTCGGCGAGCGTGGCTTCGTAGAGCGCGAGCGCTTCGGCGCTGAAGCAGCAGAAGATCACGTCAGGGGCTGTGGGTTCGGCGGCGATGAAGTCGCGGACGGCGCGCACGGCGATCTCTGTGGCGGCGGGGAGCGGGTAGCCATAGGCGCCGGTGGAGATCGAGGGGAAGGCGATCGAACGGCAGCCGTGTTGGACGGCGAGGCGTAGGGAGTTGCGGTAGCAGCTGGCGAGGTGTTCGGCCTCGTGGACGCCGCCGCCATACCAGACCGGGCCGACCGTGTGGATGACATGGCGCTGGGGAAGATTGTAGGCGCCGGTGATCTTCGCTTCGCCCGTCGGGCAGCCGCCAAGCGTGCGGCATTCGGCGAGGAGGCCGGGGCCGGCGGCGCGGTGGATCGCGCCATCGACGCCGCCGCCGCCCAGCAGGGATGAGTTGGCCGCGTTCACGATGGCGTCGATGGCCAAGCGCGTGATGTCGCCCTGGTCTGCAGTTATGCGCGGCACGTCCAGCCCCTTGACCCCGAATTGAGCCGCGCATTGCGAGCACGACATTTGCGCGCAGCGCAAGCCCGATTGGTTTCCTGGGCGGATAGTGTGAGGGAGCGATCAAATTATCGCCGGGAAACAGCGGCTCCCAGCTTGTTTATGCCGCCACATTGCAGAATCGCGCGGGTGTCGTAAATGACGCGCCATGAGCGCAAAACCAGACCTTTCCCCCCTTCTTGCCCCGCAGACTGCAGCGGACGCAGCG
>CALMWO010000403.1 GCA_937873805.1 uncultured Hyphomonadaceae bacterium | reverse complement strand
ACGGCTGTGGCGGGGATCACGGCGGTGGCGACGTTCAACGGACAGGTGCAGGCGGGCGACATGGCGGCGGTGGTGCTGATCATGAGCAACCTGTATCGGCCGCTGTCTGTGCTGGGCTGGGCATTTCGCGAGATCAAGCAGGGCGCTATCGATCTCGAGAAGCTGTATGGCCTGCTCAACATGAAGCCCGAGGTTTCGGATGCGCCGGATGCGAAGCCGCTTCAGGTGAAGGGCGGTGAGGTTCGGTTCGAGCATGTGAGCTTCACGCATGATGCGCGCTCGGCAGGGATCGACAATGTGTCGTTCACCGTGCCGGCGGGTACGAAACTGGCAGTCGTGGGGCCTTCGGGGTCGGGCAAGTCGACGCTGTTGAAGCTGTTGTTCCGGTTCTACGACACCAAGGGCGGAACGGTGTTTGTCGACGGGCAGGATGTACGCGGGTTGAAGCAGGAGTCCTTGCGCGATGCGATCGGCTTGGTGCCGCAGGAGGTGGTGCTGTTCAACGCGTCGATGAAGGAGAATCTGCTGTACGGGCGACCGGAAGCATCTGACGAGGAACTGCGCGAGGCCGCGCAACGGGCGCAGCTGCTGGAGTTCATCGACAAGCTACCGAAGGGCTGGGAGACGCGCGTGGGCGAGCGTGGCGTGAAGCTGTCGGGTGGCGAACGTCAGCGCGTGGGCATTGCGCGCGCGATCCTGAAGAACCCGGCGATCCTTGTTCTGGATGAAGCAACGTCGGCGCTGGACTCGGCGACCGAGGCCGATGTGCAAGGCGCGCTGGACGAGGCCGCCAAAGGGCGCACGACTTTGATGGTGGCGCACAGGCTTTCGACGGTGGCAGGCGCCGACGAGATCATCGTGTTGAGCGAGGGCAAGATCGTGGAACGCGGCACGCACCACGAATTGCTGGATGCGGGTGGGCTGTATGCTGATCTGTGGAGCCGGCAGTCACGGGCGCATGATCTGGCGGCTGAGGCTCTGGCCAGCAGGGTGGCTTAGGTTTGGTGCTGTAGAGAAGAGCCACCTCCGTCTTGCGCGCAAGAGCGCGCAATCCACCTCCCCCACTCCTGCGGAGTGAGGGAGGCAACGCACCGTTGTCTTGCCTCCATCAGTGCAAAGCACTGGGGGAGGTGGATCGATGCGGAGCATCGAGACGGAGGGGGCTACTTCGTGGGAACCAGCACGAAGGCTGATGGGCCGACGCCGCTCTCCTGATAGACGGCATCTTCCTTGCCGTAGCCGTAGTGCGGGACGTTGCCGGGGACGAGGAAGTAGCTGCCTTCGGGGTACATTGTGCAGGCTTCGGGATCGAACGCTTCGCCGAAGCCGTAGCAGAGATTGCCGTCGACCACTGTGATGACGCGCGGATCAGGATGCGTGTGCGGCAGGATCTTGCCGCCCTTCGTTATGTGGACGCGGATCGTGTAGGGCGCGGCTTTGGTCGTGCTGCCGTCAAGTGTTGCCGCGAAAGCGCCTGTGGCGGTGGCTGCGGCCATTGGGGCGAAGGTTGGGCCGGTGGTCCAGGCGTTGCTGGCGGAAGGCGTGTGGGCGCATCCGGCGACAGCGATCACTGAAGTGAGGGCGAACCAAGCTGCGCGCATGAGAATCCCCTGAATCCGACATCACCTTATCGCGCATTGAGCGCGATGTCAGTTCCGCTGGAAGGTGGCAGTAGGCGTTCTCATCGATATTCCGGCTTGTAAGACGCGTGTGCGGGCCGCACATCTTGGCCTCGACACGCGAAGGATCCCGTCCGCATGAGCGACACTCCCGCTTACACCCCGCCGAAGGTCTGGACCTGGAACAAGGGGAGCGGGGGGCGGTTCGCCAATATCAACCGGCCGATTGCCGGGCCGACGCACGAGAAGGTGTTGTCGGTCGGCAAGCATCCGATCCAGCTCTACTCGCTCGGCACGCCGAACGGCGTGAAGGCTACGGTGATGCTGGAGGAGCTGCTGGCGCTGGGCCATGCTGGCGCCGAATACGATGCGTGGCTGATCAACATCAACGCTGGCGAGCAGTTTTCGAGTGGGTATGTCGACATCAATCCGAACTCGAAAATTCCGGTGATGGTGGATCACGGCGAGCGGAAGCCAGTGCGCGTGTTCGAATCCGGATCGATCCTGCTTTATCTCGCCGAAAAATTTGATGCGTTCCTGCCGAAGGATCGCGCCGGGCGGACAGAGGCGTTGAACTGGCTGTTCTGGCAGATGGGCGCCGCGCCATTTCTAGGCGGCGGCTTCGGGCACTTCTATGCTTATGCGCCGGAGAAG